>JBGPFL010000487.1:0-4823 GCA_041483295.1 Blastocatellia bacterium
CAAGGCTCACAGCATTTGTCGAGAAAAAACTATTTCGTTCTCAATGGTTTACAACTGTGATCTCAAGCTCGGTAGTTTTGCCCGACGCCCGGTTCCCCGCATAGTCTTCCGCGACAATTCTCAAGGTGTAATATCCATCCGCAAGCTCAGAGGTCCGCAGCACTCCGTCGACCGCCTCGCCATCGCGCACGCGATTGGTGACTACCAACCTGAACCGTGTCCGTCCCCCGTACGCACTCACTCCGCTGCCCTGGGCGTAAGCAACAAACACTGAAGAATCGTCAGGCGGCAACCGGTTGAACTCGATATTGATCAAGGGCTGCTCAAAACCCTTTACCGCAGTGCCATCCGCCCTGGTCAGTTGATAACCCGCCCTGTATAGACCGAGCTTGCGCTGCTTCACGTTGCCGTCAACTTTGTCATAAGCCGTGATAACAATGTCGACGTCGCCTGAGATGACGAGCCGTCCGCCCCTGGTCCGGCTGAAAGGCTCTCCAGACGCCGAGACGATTTCGATGCCTTTAGGTTCCACAATGGGCGCAGTCGTATCGGTCAGCTTCGGAAACGGCAACTGAAGCGGGTTGGCCTGCGCGTTCCAAGGGCCCAGGTTCAGATGAACATGATAGAGGCTGTTCAGCGTGCCGATGAACTCTCCGACCCTGAATCGCGTGCCGCGTCGTACCCTTACAGCAATGAGATTCCCCGTTTCATCGAACCGCGCTTTGAACTTCGTCGCGTCTTGAATCTGGTCGCTCTTATCCCGGCCGATGCGAACGTGTATGTAGCTGAACAAGCCCACGTGAATGCCCTCGCTCGAGGCGCGGTAGTCCCAGTTTGGCAGAGGGCTGGTCACCTTCTCATCGACAACCGAAAGGACCGGATCGCCCATATTGCCGCGAATGTCTAACCCGCTATGAAGGTGATCTAGCGCGATGCCGCCGGGTGCGCCTCGCGCTTCGCCCACCAATCCTGTTACTTCGTGCCACTGATCCTGGGGCTTCAACGGCCAGGGGAATGATTGGCCCAACTGAAGCAGTGAAGAGCCCAGTCGCGGGATAATCGAGTCGGGATCGCGCGTGTGCGGTTCGGATGCCGGTTGAATGAATTGCCGCGTATGCTCATCGACTGCGCCGGCTTCAGACGACGAAGGATCTGCGGGCGAGATCTTTCTGATCAGATAATTCTGATTGTCGGCAACATAGATATTCCCCGGGCGATCGATCGCAATGCCGCAGGGGCCATTGAATCTCGCGGACTTCCCTGCCCCGTCGCCGAACCCCGTGCCGGCGCCTGCGAATGTGCTGACTTCGCCCTCGGGTGTAATCCGGCGAACGCGGCCGCCGCCTTCATCAGTCACGAACAGAAAGCCGTCATGCGTGATCGCGATACCAGTGGGCTGATTGAATTCTGCTTCTGTTCCCCATCCATCGCTATGACCCCGCCGTCCTCCGGCAAATGTGGTCACCTCCCCTGAAGGTGTGATCTTGCGTATCGCATCGTTGCCCGTATCAGCTACGAACAGATTGCCCCGGCGATCGACGGCAACGCCGCAGGGAGTGTCAAATTGTGCGGCCTCTCCCGGCCCCCCTCCCGGCACCCCTCCCGGCCCATTGATTAAACCTGGAGATCCAGTGCCGGCAAGTGTGCTCACGGTTCCGTCGGCGGCAATCTTTCGCACGCGATCGTTGTAGCTGTCAGCGACGAAAATATTTCCTCGATCATCGGCCGCGACGCCGATGGGTCCATCAAACCGGCTTTCTCTTGCAGGCCCGTCTTTGAAGCCCGATTCTCCGCTGCCCGCCACGGTGGTGACGTTGCCATCGACGTCGAGTATGCGAATGCGATTGTTCGACGTATCAGCGATGATGACGTTGCCTCGTCTGTCGATGGCCAGTCCCGAAGGCGTGTTGAAGGATGCAGATTCGAGCATGCCATCTTCGAAGCCCTCCGATGATCCGGCAATCTTTGCCACAATGCCGCGGGTGGTGATCACCCTGATGCAATTGCTCTGACCGCCGTCGGCCACGAAGATATTACCCTTGCTGTCGATTGCGAGGCCGAATGGGTCGCTGAAACTGGCCGACCGGTTCGGCCCGTCTTGAACACCTGGCGCACCGGAGCCCGCCAATGTCACAGCCATTCCGATTGCATCTCGGCGAGTCGGTTGCCGTTTGGGATTGACGATAAAGTAGACCACGATGCTGGCTACGACAGGAAGGGAGAGGATGAGGACAGTCAAAAGAGCTCTGCGCATTGATCAGTTCGAAGGGTCGGCGTGGGCGATCACAGCTTTTCGGGATCGCCACAAATGATCCAGCGAGAAGCGGTCGCCCTCACTCGGCAGGAGCAAGATGAATAACAGCAGCGCGAGGCGGGGGATCACGTGAGTATGAAACTGATAAAGCGGCTCCTTCAAGAGGTGCCCGAACGTCACGATCACAAGCACACTCCCCAACGCTATCAGAGCCTCGCGGACGCGGAAGCCGAGAATCAAAAGCGCTCCGGCCAGCAGCTCAACGAAGGGGATGATCGTGCCCGCGGCCCACAGCGACCAGAGGGGCAGAAAAGATCCGCTGTAGGGCTCAATGAAGAACTTGCGCGCGTGTTCGACCGGTCCGAGTTGAAAGACCTTCCACACTCCGGCCATGAAGAAGATGAGGCCGAGGACTGCGCGGGCGAACAGCAACGCCCAACTTCGATTGGTATGGTTTGATTCGGTCATTATCGCGATTGAGCCAGGCAAGGGATTGTACACAAGCTGGCCTTCACGGTGAACCTGGAGATGACATCGCGGCGCTTTTCCGGAATACGCCCGATCCTCTCACCGTCCCAGCCGGCTTATCTCGTCAAAATACCTTACGAACATCTTGATTCCGCCCGACGCCATGCCCCAGTCGAAGTTCTCGTTCTTCGCATGATAGCCGTGCTCAGGCAGCGACAACCCGAGGAAAACGATGGGGCGCTTCAGGTGCTTCTTCATTGTGACTACCGCGCCTATCGATCCGCCCTCCCGCGTGAATGCGGGTTTGCGGCCGAATGAATACTTCATCGCCTCGCTGGCCGCAGCCGCGTAAGGACCATCGAACTCCCCAATGTAAGGCTCGAGCGCCGACTGGAACTCGGTCTTCACGTCGGGGTTTTTCTCCCTGACAAAGTCTCGGATCAGCTTGAATACTTTCTTCGGCTGCTGGTCGGGCACCAGTCTCGTACTGATCTTAGCTTGAGCGCGATATGGCACTATCGTCTTGACGCCGGGTCCCTGGTAACCGCCGGTGATCCCGTGCACCTCAAACGTCGGCTCGGCCATGATGGCTCTCAACACGCGGGCCGGATCGTCGAAGCGCAGCTTCTTCAGCTCGTGAGCGGCCTTGAACTTCTGCGATGTGAAACCCGAATCGAGAAAACTCTGCACTTCCTTCTTCGTCGCTCGTTGCACGTCGTCGTAGAAGCCCTTAATCTTCACGCGGCCGGTACCCGCGTCATAGCACTCGGAGATCACCTTGCAGATCTCGCCAATGGGATTTCGCGCCGGTCCGCCCGTCAGTCCGGAGTGCACGTCTTTGGCTCCGGTCTCCAGGGTCATCGTCAACATCATTGCGCCGCGCAGCCCGTAAGGGATTGCGGGCCGAGTGCGCGAAATCCAGATCGTATCGCTCACGAGGATCGAGTCGGTCCCGAGTCGATCGATGTTGCCTTTGATGAAGTGCTCGAAGTTCGGACTGCCGATCTCTTCTTCCAGCTCCCAGATGAAGTTGATGTTCAGCGGCACGCCGTTCTGAGCGGCATAACGAGCGGCTGTCATAGCGGACAGCGCCGGGCCTTTGTCATCCGTTGTTCCGCGACCTTCATAGCGGTCGCCCTCTTTGAAGAAAGTGAATGGAGTTTTGTGCCACTCTTCGGGATTGGCGGGCTGCACGTCGATGTGATTGTAGACAGTCAGTGTCGGATTGTCCGCGCCGGTCTCAATGCGGCCGAAGACTACTGGATTGCCTGGAGTCTCGACGACTTCGGCGCGAGCGCCGATAGATTCAAGGTATTGCCGAGCGAGAACAGCCCCGCGCCTGATGTCGTCCCTGCGGTCGGGTTCCATGCTGATTGTTGGGACTTCGACTAATTCGCCGAGCCGGTTTTCGAAATCATCACGTGAGTCGCGAATGTATGAGTCCAGATGGTCGTACAGCGCTCCTTGTGCGGGCATGCGGGTAATCGGGCTCCTTCTGTTGATTTGCCCGGTCATTATGATGAGGGGGTAATGGAGTGTCAAGGAAGGCCGAAAAGGCTTTACAAAAAACATGCCCTCCAAATCTCGGTGGATGACGAGCAGTCTCTACTTGCCGCCAGGATTCGAAACCGCAAAGAACCCACTCGAACCAGAATGAACTGGTTTTTCGGCTATCCCACGCCGTTTAATCGGCTCACTGGGCCAGCCCCATGCGGCTCAGTACCGCTCGATAGCGCGGTTCTGATCGTAGCGTGTTAAACCGGGTATCTACCAGCAGGGTGGTTGCAGTAGGAGAGCGCTCGTCGTAGGCTCTTTCAATCCAGTCCAGTGCGGTATCTTTGTCTCCAATCGAGGCGTAGAGGCCAGCAATCCAGGTCGGGTCTACATTCTCTGTTTTTGCCCGCTCTTTCAGTCTCCTGAGAAATTTCTGAGCCTTCTCCTTCTCGCCGACAAATCCGTAGCCCATTGCGAGCTGAATCATCCTGACAGATCCTTCGCCTTCGAGCTCAACCGCTTTTTGAAGTGGGCCGAGCGCCTCTTTGTACATTCCCTTACCCCAATACGCGACGCCGAGTTGGGCATGCGCCATAGAGAAATTCGG
>JBGPFL010000488.1:0-4820 GCA_041483295.1 Blastocatellia bacterium
GCCTATTTCGAGATGTTCAAGCGCGATCACGCTCGCTTGAAGGAAGTTCGAGAGCGGACGAACAAGTTGCCGCTCGGGTCGGGAGCGCTCGCGGGAACCGGCTTTCCGATCGACCGCCGGATGATCGCGGCAAGGCTCGGCTTTGATGGCTTGTGCGAGAACAGTCTGGACGCCGTAAGCGACAGAGATTTCGTGATCGAGTTTATTGGGAGCTCGGCGATCATCATGGTTCATCTGAGCCGCCTGGCCGAAGACCTCATACTCTATTCGACGGCAGAGTTCGGATTCATCGAGCTCTCCGATGCAGTTTCAACCGGGTCGTCGTTGATGCCGCAGAAGAAGAACCCCGACTCGTTGGAATTGATTCGAGGAAAGGCGGGACGGATCTTCGGCCACCATGCTGGGCTTCTTGCTACGATGAAGGGTCTGCCGCTCGCCTACAACAAAGACATGCAGGAGGACAAGGAGGCATTGTTTGATACCATCGACACGCTTCACGGGTCGCTCGGCGTTATGACTACCGTGCTGAAGAACATCAGGGTGAATGGCGATCGGACTCGGGAGGCTGCGCAGATGGGTTATGGGAATGCGACCGACCTCGCTGACTATCTGGTGCGGCGCGGATTGGAGTTCAGGCGCGCGCATGAAATCGTTGGGCGCGTCGTGAGCTACGCGATCGAGAAGGAAAGAAAATTGGAGGAGTTGTCGATGGAGGAGTACGGGCAGTTCTCGGAGTTATTCGGCGACGATCTCTACGAATCGTTGAGTCTGGCGGCCTCGCTTGGGAGCAAAGGGGCTTTGGGGGGCACGTCGCCTGAGCGAGTGGGCGAAGCTCTGGCGATGGCCAGGTCGGAAGTGCAGTAGGCGGTAGGCGGTAGGCGGTAGGCGGTAGGCAGTAGGCAGTAAGGAACAGATCCTGGTAGTGGCTACCGGCTGCAGACTGCCTACCGCGTACTGAACACACTGAGCACATTGCTTAGCACCCACCGCCTACTGCCTGCTCCCTACTGCCTGCTCCCTGCTGCCTACTGCCTGCTGCTTACTGCCTACTGCTCAGTTCACCTGCCTCTCTCTACCTTCCCAATATGGCGCTCGGAGTTGCCGCTTGAGGATCTTGCCTGACGGATTGCGTGGAAGAGCCGCCACGAAGTCGACCGATCTTGGCGCCTTGTAATGAGCGATCCGTTCCCTGGCGAATGCAATGATTTCGTCTCCTGTCACCTGAGCGCCAGGCTTGCTGACTACCACGGCCTTTACAGCTTCGCCCCAGACATCATCGGGCACGCCGATTACTGCAACATCGGCTACCGCAGGGTGGCTGAAGACTACGCTTTCAACCTCGGCTGGATAGATGTTTTCGCCGCCCGACACGATCATGTCCTTGATGCGGTCGTGAATATATAGATATCCGTCGACATCGAGATAGCCGGCGTCCCCTGTATAGAGCCATTCGCCGCGAAACGCACGGCTGGTCTCTTCGGGCACGTTCCAGTAGCCCTTCATGTTTTGCCGCGTGCGGCAGATGATCTCTCCGACCTCTCCGGGAGGCAGCTCGTTGCCCGCGGCGTCTACGATGGACAAATCGACCGAGGCGTGCGGCTTACCACACGAGCGCATTCGCGGATTGCCCTCATGGTCGTGCTCTTCGGGACCTAGATAGGTGATCCCACCGGTCGTCTCGGTCAGGCCATATACCTGCGCAAAGTCGCACTTGAACGTCCGCATCGAGGCACGCAGCAGATCGAGCGGAATCGGCGCGGCGCCATATACTATCTGAACCAGGCTGGAGAAGTCGGTCTGCTCGACGCCCGGCGTTTGCAGCAGGAAGAGCAGTAGTGCGGGGACCACGAAGATTCGAGTGATTCTCTGCTCCGGGATCGAGCGCAGTATTTCATTGCAGTCGATCTCGCGAATAATGACCGCTTTGGCGCCGGCGTAGAAGGCAATGCAGGCCCACCCGCTCCCGCCTATGTGGTATAGCGGCATGCAGACCAGGCTGACATCGCGCGAATTCCAGTCGCCCCATTCGCGGATAGCGGCGGGCATCAGCGACAAAAGATTCTCATTGGTTAACTGGGCGCCTTTTGGATATCCAGTCGTTCCGCTTGTGTATAGCTGAAGAGCTACATCGTGAACGTCGGTGGGCAGGTGTGGATCGTCGGCAGATTGGCGGTCGCGCCAACCAACATAAGACTCCCATTCGGGATGCGATTCGCCAAGTGCGACGATCTTCTTAACGGTTTTGAAGTCTGGCTTTATCTTCTGGACGGTGTCGAAATACTCCTCGCCGACAAACAAGATCTCGGTCAAGGCGTCGTTGATGACGTAAGCCATCTCGGCGGGCGCCAATCGCCAGTTCACCGCGACGAACACGGTATTTGCCTTGGCAGATCCGAACATCACTTCGAAGAAGAAGTCCGAATTCTTGTCCAGCACAGCAACTCGAGTCTGGGGTTGCACGCCTTCTCCGATGATTCCATTGGCGACCTGGCTTGTGCGGCGGTCGAACTGGTCATAGCTGCTTTCACGGCCGTTGAAGACCATCGCGACCTTGGCGGGCCGCCTGGCCGCGTGGCAGCGAGTAATGTCGGCGAGTACGCGGATGCTGGTGTCGTCGTTCATGCCGCTCCCTGACGATAAAAGGAAATGCGAAATGCGAAACTAGTCCTCAGTCACATTGATCGTGATGAACAACAATGGCGTTCTGAATCCCACCCACGGGAGTGGGTGGGATTAGCAAATACAGTATCAGATTCAATCTGACTGACTACTTAGTCGTGATTCTCAATTCTCAATTCTCAATTCTCAATTTTCACTCCGTTATCATAGTCCCAGCGCCTTCGTCGGTGAAGACCTCATACAGCAGCGCGTTCCGCTTTGACCCGTTGATTATGTGTGCGCTCCGGACGCCGCGGCGAATCAAGTGTGCAATAGCTGCGATCTTGGGCAGCATACCCGATGAGACCACACGATCTTTCACCAGTCGTTCTGCTTCATCTACTGACAGGCGCGATATGCGGGACGAGGGATCCTCGCGCGACACCAGAATCCCATCAACATCGGTGAGCACGATAAGCTTCTCAGCCTTTAGATGGACGGCTATTTCGGCGGCGATCGTATCGGCGTTGATGTTGTACACGTTGCCCTGCTCGTCGGCGCCGAGACAGGAGATCACCGGGATGTAGCCGTTGTCGAGCAGCAACTGGGGCAGGCCGACGCTGATCTGAACGATGTCGCCTACGTTGCCATAGTCGATCGTCTCGACCTGACCTGTCTCCTGATTGAGAACCTTCTGGATCTCTCGCCGCCTCGCTTGAATCATGTTGCCATCGAGTCCGGACAGCCCTACGCTCTGGGCCCCGGCCGCCCTCAGCGCCGAGAGTATGTCGGTGCTGATCTTGCCGGCGAATACCATCTTGGCTACTTCGAGAGTATCGTCATCAGTAACCCTGCGTCCGTTTACTATGCGTTGAGCGATGCCCAACTTTTCGGCGAGAGTCGTGAGCTGTTTGCCGCCGCCGTGGATCACGGCTATGTGTATGCCGACCTGTTGACACAGTGTGATCTCTTCGGCGAGCGAGGCAAGCTCGTCGAGGTTCTCGGTGATCTTGCCCGAGAGCTTGACGACGAACACCTTGTTCTTGAAGCGCTGGATGTAGGGCAGCGCTTCGCGGAGTAAATCGAGTCGTTCGTTAATCATATGAGCCCGTGATCATCACTTCCCCAGTATCGAAGCCAGGACCGCCTTTTGCACATACAAGCGGTTCTCAGCTTCATCAATTGCAGCGCATTGTGGTCCGTCGAGCACATCGTCGGTTACCACCACATTGCGGCGAACCGGGAGGCAATGCATGAACCATCCCCGATCGGTCGATCGCATAACCTCGTCGTCTATTCTCCAGCCGCGGTACCTCTGCCGAAGCTCGATGTCGGCTTCGGGCCTCCCGTAAAAACTCTTACTGCCCCAGCTCTTCGCGTAGATAATGCGCGCGCCCGCGCAGGCCTCTCGCTGGTCCCGCGATATCCTGACCCGCCCCCCATTCTGTTCTGAGGCTGCGGTTATCTCAGACATGATCTCGCCGCCGAGGTCGTACTCGGTAGGGCACGCAATTGTCAGGTCAAGCCCGAACTGCGCAGCTATCAATGCAAACGAATTCGGCACTGCCATAGGCAGCGGCTTTGGGTGATAGGCCCACGACAACACGACGCGGTCGCCCCCAATCGCCCCGAGCGCCTCGCGAATCGTCATTATGTCCGCCAGAGCTTGAAATGGATGGTGCCGAGAGGACTCCAGATTGAAGACCGGCACATCGCCGTACTGGGCGAAACCGCGAAGGACAGGATCGAGTATCTCTTCCGCATAGTCTTGCATCTCCGGAAAAGCGCGCACTCCTATCGCAGCCACATAACACGATAGCACTCGCGCGGCTTCCTTGATGTGTTCGGTCCTGTTTCCATCCATAACTACGCCCTCGCGATACTCGAGGCTCCAGGTGTTCTGGCCGACATCCAGCGAAACGGCGTTTCCTCCCAGCTCATACACTGCGATCTCCATCGACGCACGAGTCCGCAGTGACGGGTTGAAGAAGACCAGAGCAACGCTCCGCCCCGCGAGCGGCCGGCCCTGAAAGTGGCCACCCTTGAACTGCGCGGCCATGTCTATGAGCGAGGTCAGCTCGTCGCGAGTGAAGTCAGCAGTGCTGAGAAAGTCTCTGCCTTTCAGGTTCATCTTCTTAGACTCAATCCTCGCCTCAACTCCATATCTGAGCGAGCGACGTGACCGCTCCCACACTCCACGCTCCCACTCTCCCACTCTCCCA
>JBGPFL010000489.1:0-4819 GCA_041483295.1 Blastocatellia bacterium
CACCCAAGGCCATACGGTAGAATCTGCTGGTCAGTGTCCTTGGTGTAACGAGCGAAGGCGTGGGTGTTGCTCGAGATGCTATAGTCTATTCGAACGGTCTCTTCGCGTCGCGGATAACCGGCGCTCTGTTGCGACTGGTGATTGAACAGAGGCAATGTCCCTGTGCTGTTCTCGTGCTGATTGAACAGTTTTAGGATTGCCTGGCCGCTCGGATCAATTCGGTTAGTCGGAATGCGGTTGCCTGAGAAAGGCTGGCCCGTGACCGGGTCTGTGATAACAATGGGCGTGCCAGTGGGTCCCAGGGTCTTGCTGAAGTCCCCGGCCAGTTCTGCTGCCGTCGGCACCCGCACCTGGCGTGGCCCGGTGGGCACTAATTGTCTCTGCCACTCCTGCGCCCAGAAGAAGAACGCCTTGTCTTTCACGAGTCCGTCGAGGAACTTGCCAGGCAGTCTGATGGGTCCCAGGACGTTATATCCGGCGTAATTATAGCGATAGAGACTTCGCTGGCTCTGCTGAATACCTGGCGCCTTGAATCCGTCGGCGTTGTTCAAGTAGGTGTTCGCGTTGAGCCCTTCATGCCTGTGGAACAGGTAGCCCGTACCATGAAACTCCTTGCCGCCGCCTCGAGTGACGATTTTTATGTCGCCCCCGCCTGATCTCCCATACTCAGCCTGGTAGTTCGACGTGAGCACTTTGAATTCAGCGATCGTGTCGATGTTCAGGGCTACGTGCTGAGTGCCATTCGATCCCGTATCGACGTTTGTTGTTCCATCAATGGTCAGGTTGTGCATGTTGCCTCGCGTGCCATTGATGTTGAAGTTGCCTAAGCCACCTGGCCCGGCCACCTGTCCGTTGACGGTGCTGACGGTGCCCGGAATCAGCTTCATCAGGTCGAGGTAGTTTCTCCCGTTGACCGCCATCTCCTGAAGCTGGCGGCCCGTAATAATCTCAGACTGTTCGCCGCTCTCCTTCTTTATCGTCAACTCGGCGGAGTCGGCCGCGACTTCGACGGTGGCCGTTACCTCGCCTACTTCGAGGGTGATCGTTCCAGCCGACTGCCTGTCAGCTATATTAAGGATGATGCCGGTCTTCACCAACTTCTTGAAGCCGGACATCTCGACGGTCAGCGTGTAGGTGCCTGGTTGCAGCGTCGGAAAGCTGAAGGTGCCTGCATCGCTGGTCGTGCCCTCGAACTTTTGATTCTTTATTGGGTCAGTGACGGTGACCTTCGCGCCGGCAATGACGTTGCCTTGAGTGTCCTGTGCGGTACCGCTCAGGCTTGCGCTGGTTTGCGCGAACGCCGATGCCGTGAGCAGAGCCACCAGCGCCAAAGCCGCGCCCAATTGAGTCTTCCATCTTCTATTGGTCATTTGGTGTCCTCCTTGTTTTCACTCACAAAATGTAATGAGATCTTCAGTCAGATCTCATGGATTGAAGCTAGCGGAAACTTTTCGAATATCGACTGGCGCATAAGACGGGTCTTCGCCCTTGCATTCGTTACTGACAGTGGTAACGCTCAGCTCTGATCTTTTGGCCCTTTGTCCGAACTACGAACAAAAGAGGCACAATTTACACGCGTGGCTACAACTACGCCTCGCCGAAAGAACCGGAACAATCCCCGGACGTGCTCATTAGGACGTGATCATATAAAAGACTTCTTAATGAATTAACTGTATGCGGCGGAAATATATTCTTTGGGCGGCACCTTGTCAATCGGAATTCGCAAGATAATTGAGCCCACCCTATATATCGGGTTCTATAGTCCCTTCTATGCCGCGCTCCATATCGACCCGTCTTGCCGTGCGCCAGGATCTCTCCACTTAGGCAGAGCGCGTCGAGAATGTTCGATCTTGGGTCAATGTCGGCAGGATTCAAGTGCTACAGCGGAGTACCCCGCACTCTGGAGAGGCCGCCGCCGTCGGAATCCCCCCCTTGTTGCGCTCTAGTGCCCGGTGGCTAAATGCTCCAGAAGGCTTCAGAGGGCGAGGTCGGCGACAATCGGATCGTGGTCCGAAATCGGCAGTCCTTCATGAGTCAGCCCAGGGCAGGTCTGGGGATCGATGCTTCTTACCCCCGTCTCCTGATCCACCACCTCGCCCGCCCTCAGCGCCTTCAGCCCCCGTGAAGCGAGCCAGTCGAGCCGGAACTCGAGCAGGAGCGCCGACGGATCAATCCTTCTGAGCACCCATCTGCGAAGCGGGCCGGGCACCCAGTTCGCGTCACTGCCGCTGGAAACAATGGCCCGGCTGGTTGCGCATCGGTCATTCAGGGCTGCGACTTCGTAGCCATGCTTCTTGAGTTGCCCGATCGCGGGTTCTCTCGTCTCGGGATGCAGCAGAGCATGAGCGAGCTGCTCTTGCCTGGTTGTGAGGATCCTGATCGCGCTTCTGGACGAGCGCAGCCATCCGCCTCTTGCGAAGGTGTGTGTGTTCAGATCGGCTCCAATGACTATTCCGTCATTAGACCTTCGCGAATCCGGCGAGTCGATGTGGTCGAGCAAGGCCATCATCTGCCTGGCGCGGCACCGCGGCGTATTGACCACGTCTAGATGGGCGGTGACTGCCAGCAGACTCGGCAGACTCGGCAGACTCGATCCCCTGATTTCGACGGCGACCAGCAGGCCGACGCGACCTCCCAGTCGCTTCTCCGTGCTTTCATAGTTCCTTTCGCAGCGCGGTAGCCGAACTGTGCGAGGATTAGAGAAACTGTGCCTGGTCAGAATCGCGTTTCCGTGAAGAGCGGCAGTGTTCCGACCCTCGAGCTTCAATTCATCGCCAATGCCTTTGGTCATCTCCAGGTATTCGACGCCGAAGATGGCGTGCGCGCCGATCCCCTGACTCAACTCGCGGGCAACGTTCCGATTGCCCGAGCGGAACATCCCAGCGTCCAGCTCGTTCAACAGCAACAGGTCAGCGAAGCGAAGGACCGGATGGGTGTTCAGTACATCGATGATGCCCTCGAGGCGCGCCCCTCGCTGGATGTTCCATTCGACAACTCTGAGAAAGGAACGGAGCCTCGGTTGCGGGGATGAGAAGTCATAGATCCTGGGTTCGTCGAGCAGGCGATGAAGCTCGGCCGCGCGCCTGCGGTAAGCATCCGAACGGCGAAGCTCTGCGAACGTGGGGAAGAGGCTTAGCTCTTCGACCAGGTGCTGGTTATCCTCGGGTTCGACCTTCACACTTGCCTAATCTCCTCCGAGCAACCCCGACACGTGAATCGCCCTCTAAGGTCTGCGCGTTTGCATCGTTTTTGGTATTCTCACCCGCGAGCTATACCAGTCGCTTTTACGAGGATGAAGAATATGGCAGACGCGGCTATCGCATCAACCGGCAAGCGCACCTTCAGGCATTACGAGTTTCTCGCGTTCAGCATTGCAGCCTTCATTGGAAAATCCGCACTCTTGATCAGGCTTCCCTATCGACCAATCGAGAAGAATGCTCTGTATACGGTTCTGCTTCTTTTGGCCTTCTATTGCTACTTCAGGTTTCGATACAAAATTACTCCTCCCCTTCTGGTGATGTTTTGCCTTGCGTCGGCGGTCGCGGTAGACGTACTTGGAAATGTGCTGAAGTTGTACGGCAAGGAGTTCGCAGGGGTGCAGTACGATGAGTTCACGCACTTCTTAGGCTCCGGCCTGTCGCTCGTGGCGGCGTTCTGGCTTTTGAGAGCGACGACCCGGCGCTTCGGTCACAATCTCTCTTTAGACTTCCTGGCGTTCCTTTCGGCGAGCATAACGTTCAGTTTCTGTGCTTACTACGAAATCCTCGAGTTGTGGGATGAGCGGTTCTGGGGAGACTTTCAGCGTTTGTGGAGTCCTCAAGACAGCGCGAACGATCTGCAATGCGACCTGGCAGGCATAGTTGTGGCAGCACTCATCACCGCCCTGGTCTTCAAGATTTCGGACCGGCGTGCAGCAGCAACTGCAATCTGGAACAACCAACCAACCCCTTGATGTGAGCGCGGTTTGAATCCCACCAACGGAGAGACTGTGTGAAAAACCGATCCGCCTCCGGAATCCCACCGACGGCAGTGGGTGGATCGTTCATACCCAACCTACATCGGCGCGCTCAGCCATTTCGTTCATCACTCGCGCTCGCCTCACGGCCGGGAGGCGAGCGCGAGTGATGAACGGGAAGAGCGTCCGGGCTTCCTCCCTTGTAGGCCAAGTATGAACAATCCACCCACTCCCGTGGGTGGGATTTGCGGAGATCCATTTTTCACACAGTCTCGCATTTCGTGGGATTCCGGAGGCGGATCGAGTTTTCACAAAGCCCGCTGAGACTGCCAGTGGTGTTATTTAAGTCGCGGATTTGATCACACCACCCTGCATAGCCCTGAATCTGAAGGCCCTGACTTTTCAAATCGGCGCACGCTGTGGTATGGTAGCCGCGCTCTCCAACTAATTCTTTAACCCAAGTCGCACTCATATCAATGAATACAGATACAGAGGAGAGCGTATGGCCGAATCTCGAACCGGGATCGAACGCAGGGGTTTCGGGGCAACGATGCGGCGCGACACGTGGTGGGTTGAGGTGCTGCCAGTCGTCGTCGTGCTGAGTCTGTTCGGAGTGTATGCGACGGTGAGGGCCTTTGAAGGCGCTTACTACGAGTGGGGGCCTTATCTTTCGCCTTTCTACTCGCCGCTGATTGATCCTCATCACGGTTGGTGGCCGTTGTCACCGGCTCTTCTAATTCTTGGAGGGCCGCTCGGCTTTCGCACGACGTGCTATTACTACCGCAAGGCCTACTATAGAGCCTTCTTCCTCGACCCGCCGGCCTGCGCCGTTGGTGAGAAACGCGGTCACGGTTACCGCGGAGA
>JBGPFL010000490.1:0-4814 GCA_041483295.1 Blastocatellia bacterium
GGCTGAGGTTGTCAACGACCCTGCCTTCCTCTAGAATTTCTGTTTCCTTAGGTAACCAGCTCGACTGCTTTTGAACCTGGGAGGCAATAATCGGTATGTTGAAGTTCCTGAGCAAGCGCAAGCGATCGCGCAAAGTGTTGCTGTTAGCGTTCGTAATTCTGCTGGCCATCGGCCTCATAAGCTTCTTCGGGCCGGGCAAACAAGGATTCATCGGCGGCTCTGCAGGCAATGACAGCGTCGTCGCCAAGGTGGCGAACTACGAGATCACCTTGCGTGAATTGAATGACGGACTACAAGCCTTTGGGCAGCAAATGGCGATGGGACAGGGATCGACGCGCGTGGACGACGCGACGACCATCTATCGGTTGTACGGGCCCCAGGTGCTGGAAAGTATGATCCGCGACAAGGTGGTCCAATATGAAGCCGGCCAACGCAACATGGGAGCCACCGATCACGAAGTGCAGGAGCGGCTCAAACAGATCTTTGCGCCCTGGCCAGGGCCTGATGCCTATCGACAGCGATTGCAGCAGTATCGTGCCGGACTGACTCCGGCCAAGTTCGAAGACAGCCTCCGCGCCCAGATCTCTCAAGAGAAACTTCGCAGCTACATAACCGCTCCAATCCAGGTGCCTGACAAAGAGGTTGAAGACGAGTATCGCCGCAATAACACCAACTACGCCGTCAGGTGGGTTGAGGTGGCCGCCGAGAAGTTCCGCGATCAAGTCCCGGTGAATGACGCCGCGCTCTCTGAATTCTTCCAGCAGCACAAGGATGATTTTCGCATTACCACCGAGCAGCGCCGCGCGCGCTACATCTTCATCGATCCGAAGAAGGCTGCCGATACCGTTCAGATCTCAGACGACGAGCTCAGGACGAGCTTCGTCCCTGAGCGAAACATTCAGCAGGTGCGGGTAAGCCAGATAGTTCTCAACATACCAAAGCCAAATGCAGACTCAAGCAAAGAGGCCGGTAAAGACGCGAGTAAAGACGCGAAGAAGGAGACTCCTGCCGCTGCGGCCAAGGACGCGACCCCAGAGGACAAAGAAGAGGAAGTGAGGAAGAAGGCCGAAGCTCTGGTGAAGCGCGCGCAGAGCGCCGAAGGTAAACCCGGAGAAGACTTCGCCGACCTCGCTCGCAAGAACAGCGAGGACGCCAGGAGCAAGGCTGCCGGCGGCGACATCGGGTGGGTCAACAAGAAGGACAAACGCGAAACGGACGACCCGCTCAACCGCGTATTCAATATGCCGAAGGATGAAGTCAGTCAGCCTACCAAGAAAGGCGACAAGTTCTATATCTTCAAGGTGACCGACCGCAAGATGCCAAGCTTTGAAGAGTCGCGCGAGCAGCTCCTCAAAGATGCCCGAAAGCAAAAGGGCTACACCAGGGCTATTGAGATCGGCAACGAGGCCGAGCAGAAATTCAAAGAGTCCAGGAACGCCGACGCCGTTGTCGCGGAGGTAAACAAGAAGAACGGCGCCGCAGTCGCTTCCGCCAAAGAGACGCCATTCTTCGAAAAAGGCGACGTGCTACCCGAACTCGGCGCCGCTTCAGAACTGGAATCGGCTATCTTCGAACTTCAAAACACCGGCGAGATCACCGAGCGCCTGAACCTTTCGGAAGGCCAGGCCATCGCTCAGTACACCGAGCGGCGCGACCCTCATGAACCTCATGAACCGAACTTCGATGAAGTGAAAACAAAGGTCGAGGACCGCTATCGAGCGGACAAAGCAAGGGAGCTTGCGGCCGAACGGGCGCGCCAGCTTTGCCAGGCGAAGAGTCCTGACGACCTGAAGGCAGCCGCGACTTCGATGAAGCTGAAAACCGACGAGCGCGCAGGTCTAACGGGGGATGCCAGCATCGGTCCGTTGATCACAGAGGCCAATCGCACTCCCGTCTACAGGCTGACCGTGAACGAAGTCACTCGCGAGCCAATTAAGGTCGCCGATTCCGACAACTACGTGGTTGCGTCGATGGTCAGCCGCAAGGACGCCGACATGGCTGGTGAGTTTCAGAAGACCCGTAAGTCGATCGTCGAGCGCCTCGAGCAAGGCAGGCGCGAGTCCTTCTTCTCTGCTTACCTGGCCTCAGTCGAGAAGCGTCTTAAGTCCGAAGGAAAAATCAAGATCTACCAGGACATAATCGATAACGCGATGGAGGTCACCGCACCCGGCGCGGGTGGGCAGCCGTCCATGCCTCGTACTCCGGGATTCCCTGGTGGGGGTGGCGGGCCGCGACGTCGGGGTCCGCGGATGCCACAGGCGCCGCAATAACCAGAGTGGTCGGGGTATAGCTCGCCGACCACCAAACCCTAATTCGATGTCCGCGGATTCGCACGGGCAATCGTGAGAGTCCGCCGAATCGCTTTGTGTGGGTCGAATGACTGACCCAGCTGTTCGTCTAGCGGCCAGCCAGCGAGTTGACTCTCTTGAATGCACTCGGGATCTCGAACTGATCGGGCGTCACATCGGTCCTTACCTCACGGCGCTCGGTTAAGACCTTGATCCGCGCGGCCGCGCCTTCCGTTTCGCTCTCGACCCGAATCGCCAGCCCCTCGAGATCGGGGGAGCGGAAGGTCGTGGTCGTTTCGATCAGGCCATTGGCGAACACGGCTCGTTGACGGAAGACCCGGCACGAGCGGCCATCAATCACCTCTTCGGGCAATTCCTCGGTTTCCACCTGTTCCGGCGCGGACTCATATTCAAACGCGCGGTCGACCTCATCAGGGTCGAGCGTCGGTCTCTTCCCAGGCAGCAGGTTGTCTCGCCGTCCGTTCAACGGGCCATCGGATGAGCCCGGCGACGCGCTCTGGCCTCCGGGCGTCCGATCGCCGCTCAAATCAGACTCAACATAGGCTCTTCGCTCGAGCGACAGGAAAAAGACCTTGCCCAGGTCGGGACGCCAGATACTGACGAGCGTCTCTCCATCCTGATTCCACTGCTCCCTGAGCATCTCGCCCAGGCGTGCGAACCGACTGAGGGTCACCTCCTTGCGTGCGCCGTCATCCAGAGTGCGCGAGACTATTGCGGAGTAGTTATGAGGTTCGCCTGAGACCTCAGCGCCTGCTCGACCTTGCGGAGGGTTCGTACTGGTCCGGCAGCCACTCATTAGCGCGGCGGTCACAGCCAGGATCCAGATGATTCCTGGCAGGCCGCGGAAAACCTCCCTTCTCGCCACTAAGACCCGAAGACACGAAGAGGCACGAGAAGTGTAAAGTGACGTGCCAAGGAGTTTCGAATTTTCCCGGACGGTTGCCATTGTGACTGATTCTACCACCGGTGAGGAAATGCGAAATGCGAAGTGCGAAGTTTCTATCCTTACGCCTTGCGGTGAGAACTGGCTTCCAACAGCCACACGCTGTTCACGTGCCCCAAGCGCAGCGAAAGACTATTTCGTATTTCGCATCATTTCGCATTTCGCATTTCGCATTTCCTCGTGCGGCGCAGGGCGTTTGAATTTAGTATTCTCTGATGTTAAGCTGCGCCCGTTGAATTAGCGGTTGCTAATCTCGGATTGGCGCTCTCAATTACTATCTTCGTGTTTTTTTGTGGCTCAGATAGCAGGAACTACCATCGGGCACTATAAAGTCCTCTCGCCACTTGGAGCGGGCGGAATGGGCGAGGTGTACCTCGCGGAAGATGGCCGGCTGGGGCGCAAGGTTGCGCTGAAACTGCTTTCCGCGGATTTCACCCGCGACGTGGATCGGGTTCGCCGTTTCCAGCAAGAGGCTCGAGCGGCGTCAGCGCTCAACCATCCCAACATCATCACGATTTTTGAGATCGGGCAGGTGGACTCGTCTCACTTCATCGCCACCGAGTTCATCGACGGCGCTACGCTCCGCCATCGAATGAGCGCCAACATGTCGATCCGCGAAGCGCTGGACATCGCCATCCAAATAACAACGGCGTTGTCGGCGGCTCATGCAGCCGGGATTATCCACCGCGACGTTAAGCCCGAGAACATCATGCTGCGGCCCGATGGGTTCATCAAGGTGCTCGACTTCGGCCTGGCAAAGTTAACCGAGAAGTCGGCGGAGTGGGAAGCGGCAGGCGGCGATCCGGAGGCGGCGACCCGAGCGCTGGTTACCACAGACCCCGGCATAGTGATGGGCACTATCAGCTACATGTCGCCCGAGCAGGCTCGAGGGCTCAGCGCCGACGAGCGGACCGACATCTTCAGCCTGGGCGTGGTGCTTTATGAGATGGTCGCGGGCCGTAAGCCGTTCGACGGGTCGACGATTTCGGACGTAATCGCGTTGATACTAGGCAAGGAGCCCCCTCTGCTGGCGCGCTACTCGCAGGAAGTCCCTGCCGAGCTTGAGCGAATAGCCGCGAAGGCTCTGACGAAGGACCGCGAAGAGCGTTATCAGACCGCCAAGGACATGCTGATCGACTTGAAGCGGCTCAAGCAGCGAATGGAGGTTCAAGCCGAGTTGGAGCGCACGGGCCACTCCGGGTGGGATAGCGGCAATGGGCTTACTTCGAGCGGCCCAAGAGCCTCCGCTGTCACCACTATCAGCGAAGTCCCATTTTCTCTCACCGATTCGGCCGCGATCCGCCCGACTTCGAGCGCCGAGTATCTGATCAGCGAGATCAAAACTCACAAGAAAGGGCTGGCTATGGCGATGGCCGCTCTCGTTATCGCAGGTGCGGCAGTCGCTTACTTTGCCTTCGGCTGGAATGGCGTCAAGCCGATCGACTCGGTGGCGGTGCTGCCGTTTCAGAGCTCGAACGGCGACCAGAACTCCGATTCCATGAGCGACAGCTTTACTGAGAGAATCATCAACAGCATGTCGCGACTGCCGGGCGTGCGTATCA
>JBGPFL010000491.1:0-4803 GCA_041483295.1 Blastocatellia bacterium
AGCGGCGACGGTTTCCTCTGTTGAGATCCTCGATCCGGACCTTTGCCCGAGGTATGCCGCTCGAGTGATCCGCGGCGTGAAGGTCGGGCCTTCGCCGAAGTGGCTGGTTGACCGCCTGGAATCGATCGGACAACGCAGTGTCAACAACATCGCCGACATCACCAACTATGTCATGTTCGAAATGGGCCAGCCCACTCACGCGTTCGATCTAAACCTGCTTCACGGGCGGCGCATTGTCGTCCGTCGCGCGCGCGAGGGTGAACAGATCACAACGCTCGACGGTTTCACTCGTGAGTTGTCGCCCGAGATGCTGCTCATCGCAGACGCCGACCGGCCGGTTGCGGTAGCCGGAGTAATGGGAGGACAGGAGACCGAGATCAATCCCGACACGGCCGACGTGCTCATCGAGAGCGCCTACTTCAATCCCTCATCGGTTCGCCACACGGCTCGCGCGCTGGGTCTCGACACTGAGGCGTCGTATCGGTTTGCTCGCGGCGCAGACTATCAGGCCCAGGTCCGCGCCGCCGATCGCGTGTCCGAGTATATCGCCGAGATAGCCGGCGGACAGGTGCTCAAGTCTGCCATCGATGTATATCCTGCCCCGATCAGACGCGATCCTGTGTGGCTGCGCGAATCCAGAATCGAACGATTGACGGGCTTGCGCACCGATATCGAAAACGCTGCCAGAATTCTTCGCGCGCTGGAGTTCACAGTCGAACTCGAGGCTGATGAGAAGCGACTGAGTGCGGTGTCGCCCTCTTTCCGCATCGACATCTCACGTGAGGAGGACCTTGTCGAAGAGGTTGCCCGGCACCTCGGGTACGATCTGATTGATGTTACCTTGCCTGCGTGGAGTGGCGCCGGCCAATATCTGGCGGGTGACAGTCAGCGCCGGCGTTTGCGCAGCGCCCTCACGTCGCTCGGGTTCGACGAGGCCTACACATTCAGCTTCGTCAACGGGGAACGGGACCGGCTGTTTCGCTTTGGCGACAGATCTCCGGTGACGGTGGCCAATCCGATCGACGTGAACGAGGATGTGATGCGATGCTCGCTCCTCACAGGCCTGCTCGAGTCTCTGCAGAGAAACTTCAACCACGGCCGCCGCGATGTGAAGTTGTTTGAATTGGGTCGTGTGTTCGAGTCCTCGGATGGCCATGAGCGTCCGATCGAACGCGAGATAGTCGGGTTGGTGATGAGCGGTACGGGGTCGCCCGACGATTGGCGAGGCACACGTGCGCTGGACTTCTACGATTTGAAGGGTGCGGTCGAAATTGCGCTTGGAAGCTTCAACCTATCCGGCTTTACAATCGACCGGGCCAGTGTAGAATACCTCCATCCTGGACAGTCGGCGGTGCTTATGAAGGACGGCGTTGAAGTGGCGCGACTTGGGCGTCTGCATCCGCGTCTCGGTTCTCTCTACAAGTTCCGCCAGCCGGCCTTTGTCGCGGAAATCGAGTTTGGAACTCTGTTGTCTCTTCCGGTTGAGGCCGCGCGGTACAGCGCTCCGGCCAGGGTGCCGGCGATCTCTCGCGATGTTTCAGCGTTACTACCTGAGGAAGTATCCTGGAGCGAGATTCAAGAGGCGATAGCAGAATTAGAGATAAGCGAGATCGCCGAAGTAGGTTTGTTCGACACGTACAAAGGCAAGGAGATGGCGGAAGGCACGCGGTCTCTGGCTTTCCGGGTGACCTACAGAGGTGACGGCCGGACGCTAACGGATGAAGAAGTCACCGGGATGCATGAGAGGGTTCGGGACACTTTGCAGCGCCTCGGCGCTCAACTCAGATGAAGTGATTTCAGGATTCGATGAGGAGTCCGAGATCAAGGGGGCATTTCGGTGAGCGGAACGTACGGTTTGGAAAAGTTCGCGCGTCTGGAAGACAAGATCTACCGCACCGTTGAGCAGTTCAAACGTGAACGCGAGGAGCGGCAGGCGCTGGAACAGGAGATGCTGACCTTGCGCAGAGAGCTCGGGCGGTTGACTGATGATAACGCGCGCCTCGAGTCGAATGTGGAACGGCTGCTTGTCGAGCGTGATGCAATCAGACGCAAGGTGGAATCGATGCTGGATGCGATTGCTCTGCTCGATCCGGAGCTTGCCGAAACTGCGAAGAGTTAGACGGACCCGCGAATCGAGCACTGCCGGGTTGAGGAGTAGGCCGGCGTTGTGAACCGTAGAGGGCCAGCCAATGGAGAACAATAGCCAATCGTATAAGGTAGTGATCTACAACCAGACATACAGTCTGCGCAGCGATCACGGGCCGGAGTACATACACGAGCTGGCCGAGTACGTCGACAAGCGCATGAACGAAATTGCCAGCGCGACGATGACGGTAGACTCCCTTCGTGTCGCGATTCTAGCGGCGCTTCAAATCGCCGATGAGTTGTACCAGGCTCGCAACGAGATGAAGGAGACCGAAGAACAGATTGCCGAGCGCAGCTCCAAGTATGCCGACCTGCTCGATCAGTTCTTGCGCGTCCCAGTGGCAGAGGCGGATACATCGAGCTCGACGTAATCGCTGCGCGTCGGCTGTTCCATCGCCCGTGACGAGAGGTCGCGAAAGCGTAGTAGTTCAGTTTTGACCGCCTGATCGAACCCACCTCCTATCGAAAGAGGCCACGAATTGCACGAATATCACCAATCCCACGAACCATTCGTGTTCATTCGCGTCATTCGTGCAATTCGTGGCCGATT
This sequence comes from Blastocatellia bacterium, assembly GCA_041483295.1. Lineage (GTDB taxonomy): Bacteria > Acidobacteriota > Blastocatellia > UBA7656 > UBA7656 > DASYSA01. Next base: position 2,696 of record JBGPFL010000491.1, read on the forward strand.
CTTTCCGGACTCTTTATTTGGCCAAGGTGTTAGGTTGCGAGGAAACACATTCACTGGAGCGCGACTCGACGCAACGAGTGGACATTCATGTAAGGCGGAGGCAGTCTATTTGAATGACGAATAGCCGTTCTTGTAGAAGAGTGACAACCTCCCGAGAGCGGGCGGAGCTTTGACGTTGATCAGAACTTTGTGCCAGGGACCTTTGCTGGCGGTATCGCTAGGGTAGAAGCCGATCACGTATTGGTGCCTGAGCATGTTTGCGATGTTGCTGTAGATGTCGAAGTTCTTAGGGCCGTCGCCCGGGAAGAACGCATGGCCACCGCTCCACGCGGAGATGTTCTTCAGGTTTACAGACCCAATGTCCAGTTCCCGTCTGCCGATGCTATAGATCGGGACATCGGCTTCCTGAAGCAACTCGCGAAGCTCAGCCTGTTTGTACTGACTGTTGTTGTCGAGACCGTCGGAGATCAACAGTAACGCCTTCTTCTCGTGGCGTCCCTGCCGCGCCTTCTCGACCGCAAGGTACACCGCGTCGTACAGGGCCGTGCTTCCATTGGCCTTGACGGAGATAACACGGTTCAGGATTTCGGCAGTCGAAAGCGTGAAGTCCTGCACCAGCATAGGACGGTCATTGAACACGAAAATGAAGTATTGGTCGTCTTCGTGCGAGCTATCGAAGAAACTCTTGAGCGCTTGAAACGAGACGTTGGTCAGGTCTCTCATCGATCCCGAGACATCATAAATGATTCCCAGAGTGATAGGTGCATCGTCGTCACTGAAGTAGGCAATCTCTTGCATGACGCCGTTGTCGAAGACTTTGAAGTTGTTCCTGGTCAACCCTGTGATGTAGCCGCCGGACCGATCGGCGACGGTTAAGGTAGAGTTGACAAGCCTTGATCGAAGGTGAACTTTGTCGAGAGATTTCTGCGGCCCGCGAGAGGCGGTATGCTTGTCCTTGTGCTCAACCAGCGATGTATCGCTCCTTCGCTGGTCGCCTTTCGCTGGCGCATCTGCCGGCTGGGCTGGCTGACCGCCCTGCTGATGACGCGCCACACCGATCCCAGGTAGAGGCGCAGAAAGCACCGCAAGCATGGCGATGAGAACCATTTGGTGTTTGAGTTTGAGCCGGCCGAGCTTCGTTCCCGGGTCTTGCTTCATCCTTGTCGTTTCCCCTTGTACATCCGTTCTGGTTGCGCGGACACCAGAAAGGCGGTGCGGCCCTGGCAACCGCTTCTACGTCTCCAACACAAGGGCGGAATCGCCCCTGCGGCAGATCCAGCGGGTTGACTCTGTTGGCGCTTTCGTGGCCGTAGGCGCGGGGTTGCAGACAGCCGAACAAGATCGAAGTGGCCGCTGGATTTCGCAGTTCGAGATCAATACTCCACTACCATACGCCGATTCTAACCCTCAGGATGTGCAATATTGAACCGATTGCACAAATTTAGAAACTAGTCTTTGCTTGGACGCGGCAGAGAACAGCCATACTTTGAGTGTGGGCGTGTGGGCGTGTGGGAGGGCGGGAGGGCGGGAGTGTGGAGTACTCTTTGGCTGATACATTACCAATTTGGGTGACTAGACACCGTCTGGGAACCAGCCACGAATCACACGAATTCCACGAACCTACACGAACTATTCTTGCGGACATTCGTGGAATTTGTGTAATTCGGGGCCGCTCCTTCTTCGCATATCCCGAGGAGTCGTATATAATGAGGCTCGACCTCACGCAGCGATCATTTAACCGGGACGGGGAGCCTATGAGAGGAAAGCAGCTAGCGCGTTTGCTGATCATATCCTTGCCGCTGATCTGGCTGGCTCTTTCTCCGATCGCTCGCCGTGCCCAGGGCTTCCAGAACAAGGAAGCTTTCGAGAGATCCGTTCAACCCTTCCTCTCTCAGAACTGCTACGGGTGTCACAACTCGAAGCTCAAGTCGGGCAACCTGGATCTCGAGAAGTACAGGACTTCCCGTTCGATCACCGAGGACAAGGAGACCCTGGAGCACATCTTCCATAAATTGCGCGCCGGAGAGATGCCGCCTAAAGGAATGCCTCGCCCGAACGCGGATCAGACAAGGGTGGTCCTCGGCTGGATCGAGGGCGAGTTAGAGCGG
>JBGPFL010000492.1:0-4795 GCA_041483295.1 Blastocatellia bacterium
CAAATCATCGCCGCGAAACGGACGAGCACTGATCCGAAGGTACCCGCCATGCGTACGCGCCCACTCTGCCCGTACCCACAGGTGGCCCGATACAAAGGAAGCGGCAGCACGGACGACGCCGCTAGTTTTGTTTGCACGATCGAGAAGACGAGATTGAATCATTGATTCATTGGCTTGTGAGCCAAGCGCAACCGTTGTAGAACGAACCAATGACTCAATGAATCGATCCGCCTGGGAGGCCCTGTGACCATTGCGGCTGGTACCCAACTCGGGCCGTACGAAACCCTCGCCGCTTGGCGCGGGCGGGATGGGAGAGGTCTGGCGAGCTCGCGACACGCGCTTGAACCGCGAAGTGGCCATCAAAATCCTCCCCGCCTCGTTTGCCAATGACAAAGACCGGTTGCGTCGCTTCGAGCAGGAAGCACTCGCAACTTCGGCGCTGAATCATCCCAACATCCTCACCGTCCATGACTTCGGCAATCACGATGACTCCGCTTACATTGTCGCTGAACTGCTCGTAGGCGAAGAGTTGCGCGCGCAGTTGAATGACGGGCCGATCGCTCAGCGAAAGGCGATCGATTATGCCCACCAGATCGCAAGCGGACTCGCAGCAGCCCACGCCAGGGACCATCGTTCATCGTGATCTAAAGCCTGAGAACATCTTCCTCACTACTGACGGGCGAGTGAAGATACTCGACTTCGGATTGGCGAAGCTGCAGGGCGAGGCGATTCCCATCACTCGACCGACTAATACTGCCAGCCTCGTCGGCGGTCGCTTTTCCGTCTCCGAGAATGGCGTGCTGATCTGGCAGGGTGACCTGCGGCGTGACTATCAGCTTGTCTGGTTTGACCGCGAAGGAAAGCATGTCGGCACCGTCAGCCCGCCGATGAGGATAAATCACGGGCAAGTTCCACGTCTTTCGCCGGACGGGAAGCGAGTCGCGATACAACGCATTGACCCGCAGATTCGAAATTCCGACATCTGGGTGATTGATCTGGCGCGCGATCTCCCCACCCGGCTGATCTCTGACCCTGCTTGGGACGCGCTTCCGATCTGGTCGCCCGATGGCAAACGCGTGGTCTTCAGTAGCGGGGGTCTTTACCAAAAAGCCGCGAGCGGCGTTGGGACTAACGAGCCGTTACTGCAAGGAGGAGGGGAATTCCCTTACGACTGGTCAGCAGACGAGCGATTCATCATATACGCCCAGAGAGTCGAGGAGACACGCCGGGATGTCTGGGCGCTGCCGCTCTTCGGTGACCACCAGCCCTATCCGCTCCTCAACACCCAATTTGATGAACGCGAGGCGCAACTCTCGCCCGACGGTCGCTGGCTCGCCTACGTGTCGGATGAATCGGGCGGCTATGAAGTCTACGTTCAACCGTTCACCGCTGAGGGCAAGCTGGGCGGTGACAGGGTGCGTATTTCGACTAGCGGGGGCAATCAACCTCGCTTCAGACGCGATGGTCAGGAATTGTATTACGTCGCAACCGATGGGCAGATGATGGCTGTCCCTCTGAAGACGAGCGGCGCTACTTTTGAGCGAGACACGCCTAAAGCGTTATTCAAAACGCGCATGTGGAGGGAAAACAATCTGGCGTTGATTGACTACGATGTGACGTCGGACGGGCAGCGGTTCTTGATCGGCACAGTGATTGGAGAGGCGACGCCCGTCAGCGTGATTTTGAACTGGACGGCGGAGGTGAAGAAGTGACGATAGCGGTAGGCACACAGCTTGGCCCTTACAAAGTTGTCCAGGATGGCTGGTCCGTTTCCGGCAAGTTTCGTATCCACCACAACCACGCCTCTTTCCGCAATAAACGCAGCGGTGTTTCCTCCTCCCCCGGTGATCATGTACAGGTTGTTCTTTACTTTCTGAATCTCCAGGGCTGCCGGCTGCTGCTGCCCGGCGGTCGCCAAACAAATCACGCCGGCAATCACGAGTCCGGATAATACGGCTAGTCGTTTCATAGGATCCTCCCTCCTGAGCGCGGAAATCATATACACCGAATCCATCGGAGACAAGACGAACTCGGAGGAGGATGCTGAATCGCGGCATTTGTTTGAGTTTCCAGTTTGTAGACATATAATGCCGGGGCAAAGCCCGCGATGCGGTGATGATCAGCGACAAAAAGTAAGAATGTTGAACGCTGGAACGAAACTCGGTCGATATGAGATTCAGTCGCAGCTCGGTGAGGGCGGAATGGGCCAGGTCTGGCGCGCCCGCGACACTCGACTGAACCGCGAAGTGGCGATCAAAATCCTGCCCCCCTCGTTCGCCAATGACGAAGACCGTCTGCGCCGCTTCGAGCAGGAAGCGAGAGCGATCTCGGCCCTCAATCATCCGAGATATGCCACGATCTATCATGCTCTGGCTCTGGCGTATCAGGAGTCGACCGAAGCTGCGATCGAACGAGCGAAACAAGCTATTGATTCCATGCTCTCCAAAGGGGTGATGCTGGATATTTCTCCTGGTCCCGCCGCGCTTGGCGAACTATACGGAATGTCCGGCCGGATTGCGGAGGGGCTCGATGCAATCGCGGAGTCGCTGGCGATTGTAGAACGCACCGGAGAGCGCTTCTGGGAAGCCGAAATCTGGCGCATCAAAGGCGAGGTGTTGATGAAAAGCGGATTGGGAATTGCCGATTGCGGATTGAAAGAACCTCGTCTATCGCCACATCTGCGATCCGAGACTGAAGCTCAAACAGCCGAACACGATTTCTCAAATCCACAATCCTCAATCCGCAATGCGGAATTTGAGGCGGAAACGATCCGCGTCTTGCCGATTTGCTGCGGCGCATCGGCTTGCCCGATTGATTACCGAACGGAGAAAAGGGTTGATTCGTCTTTCCTGGTCAACGTGAAAGGGACACTGTGACAGCTTGTCCATCTTGCTCACGCACAGTGGCTGAGGCCTATGTTCGCCATCGCGGTGCTGCTAGCCCTGGCAGGCTATGGCTTCTACAGCTCACTTGGCGGACAAAAGCTGTTCGAGGGTAAGCTGCTGGAGGAGGGACAGCGCTTCGAAGGCGGAACCGTCGTTATGAAAGGGGATCGCCCCCTGTTCGCATGAAAAGGAGTCTCATTGATGAAGATTGATCGCCGCGAAATGATCAAGAGCGCCGCAGTCGCCGGCGCCGGCATCGCTTTGGGAAACCTGTCAGGGCTCGCCGCCGAGTATGACAGGTATGATGCGCTCGGCCTGGCTTCATTGATTGCCAAAAAACAGATCACACCGCTGGAATTGCTGGCCGCGGTTCGCCAGCGACTCGAGGCGATCAATCCAAAAATCAATGCGGTTTGCCACATCTTCTTTGACAAGGCCGAGGAGCAGATAAAACGCGGACTCCCCGCCGGCCCGCTCGCGGGTGTGCCTTTCGCCTTGAAGGATCTGGGCCAGTATTTGCGAGGCACCATTACTTCGGCTGGCAGCCGGGTCTGGAAAGACTCGGTGGCGGAATTCGACAGCACGACGGTGGCCCGATACAAACAGGCCGGCCTGGTCATCTTCGGCAAAACGACGTCTCCCGAACTCGGTCTGACGACAACAACCGAATCGGTTCTCTACGGCAAGACGCGCAACCCCTGGAATCTCGAAAGGACAAGCGGAGGCTCATCGGGCGGATCGGCTGCAGCGGTGGCCAGCCGCATTCTACCCGCCGCGCACGCCAGCGATGGCGGCGGTTCCATCCGCATTCCGGCTTCGTGTTGCGGGTTGTTCGGCTTGAAGCCGACGCGCGGGCGCGTGCCGATGGGGCCAACCCAGTTTGAAGGCTGGAACGGGTTCTCTTGCCATCACGCTGTGACGATGTCAGTGCGTGACTCGGCGGCGTTACTCGATGCGACGGCAGGCGCTGAGATCGGCTCACCTTTTTTCTCCCCGCTGCCGCCCCAACAATTCTTGAGGGAGACTCGCGTTGATCCAGGCAAACTGCGCATCGCACTTGTCACCGACACGCCCGGCGGAACTCCGCTTGACCCCGAATGCAAGAAGGCCGCCGTCGATGCTGCAAAGTTATGCGAGAGCCTGGGCCATGTAGTCGATGAGAAGAAACTGGGGATAGACAACGCTCAAATGCGTGAAGCATTTCTCACGGTCATGAATGTTTCGATCGCCCGGACGCTGGATGACGCGGCCAGAACGCTCGGCCGGGCCGTGACGGAAAAGGACGTCGAGACGGTAACCTGGGCGACGAGCCAGCAGGGACGCAGGACGGACGTCATTGCTTATTCGCGCGCGATCGCCACTGCCCATCAAATCGGCCTGGCGTTGGCGAAGTTTCAGGTGAGCTACGATGTCATCCTGAGTCCGACCCTGGCCAAACCACCAGTACCGCTCGGATTGTTGGGTTTGTCGCCCGAAAACATGCAACAGTGGGGGAAAGATATCTCCGAGTTCGGCCCGTACACCGCGCTCTACAACGTCACCGGCCAGCCCTCGATGTCGGTTCCGCTGCATTGGACTCCAGAGGGCCTGCCTGTCGGCGTGATGTTCTCGGCGCGGTTTGGTGACGAAGCGACGTTGTTTCGTCTGGCGGCGCAGCTTGAGAAAGCGAAGCCGTGGGCGGGGCGAAAGCCAGCTATCTGAACTCTTGAACGGACTAGTCAGCAAGCACTCTCCTCGTTTGCAATCACGGATGACCTGTTTCAGTCACAATGCATACTGAAACAAGTCAAGTAGATTGAGCGAATTTTGGTTACTGCCGAGCGGCAAAAAGCGTCAGTGACATCCGGCCCAAAAGACATAATTGGCTGCAAACTCATCCTGCAACAAGTGAGGCACGGCGCTTGCCTTCA
>JBGPFL010000493.1:0-4792 GCA_041483295.1 Blastocatellia bacterium
ACGATACCCAGCAACAAGGCGACAGAAAACTTTGACTTCCTGATGCAAATCGCAGAATCGCGGGTCTGACCCCTGGCCCCTGTTCGTGTGTTCTTCCGTTCATCCATCAGGCAACATCTCCATTTCGGTAAACAAGCGATGACTATGTCAGGGCGGCCGGTCTACCGTCTCGATGACTATTCAGTTTTGGCGAGGGAATTAGCGCTTTGAGGCTGGAAAGCCAAAAGGCGCGGAGCCATACGCTCCGCGCCCTTTGAACGATACCTGTCGCGGCGTAATGCCCTTCCGTTAAGCCTACGAGGTTAGCTGACGGGCTCGGACCTGGAAGTATCCTACGAGTCTAGGGCCTGTGCCCTTATTCCTCGATACGCCCCATTGCTCCGCTTCACCGGAGCCTTTGGTTCCCCCGCGTTCTCCGTCGCATGCCGATCCCGGCGCGGCGAACAACTTCGGCAGACAAATTATCAACGAACGGATGGTAGCGGACCGTAAAAGTCCCTGTCAATGAAAAAAGCGGGAGAGGCCTGATCAATGTTCAATTCGACTCTAGCCGCTTATTTTGGGCCTGATTGTTGGGGTGCTCGGCCTCTCCAGGCAGAAAAGGCCGCCAGGCTGGCTACAACCAGGTTGGCGACGATTACCGGTGGAGCGCCAATGAGGAAGCCGTAGCTGATCCATACCAAGGCTGCCAGCGCCTGGACCCAGCGAAGTGTCACGGCCTGCTTGCAAAAGTAAGAGATCGCAAAGATCGATGTGGCCAACCAGCCGATCCAGTCAGCCATCGGTGGCCTCCATCGATAGGACCGCCTGGGACCTGGTGTCGGCGATGTCGTCACGAATGGTCAGCCAATCGGTCCGGACCTTATCCCACGCCTGGATCAGGAATCCCTGGGACTCGAACAGAGAGCGAATGCGGTTAGCGTCCCATTGGACTATGTCTTCCAGAATCGGGATCAGGACGCTCAGCGCATCGGCGCTCATGATTGTTCGCTTGGCGATCTGCGCGATGTGCTTTGCCTCCGAAACGGCGATCGTAAAACCATCCTGATGATTGACGTGCAACATTACGTGAATATCAGAGCTCCCGTCGCCGACGTAGACTATTCGGTCGTGGCTGATCTGCAGTTCGGTTTGCAGTTGCTCCAGCACCGCTACTTTGCCGTAGCCGGCCGGCACGCGAATGATGGATTGAATCTCTTCCGATACGGGATCGTACTGGAAGCGGGTGCCGTAGATGTGGTCCGCGGGAACAATGTCTTCCAGGGCGGACTGGATCACTTCTTCGGGCGCGGCTGAAATCACGTAGAACGAGAAGTGATAACCGTCGATCGCATTGTCGAGAAAGCGCGATAGCCAGGCGATGTTCTGCTTCAGGCGAATCCGTTTCCCTACCTCGATCAGATGCTCGCGTCGAACGCAACGATATTCAGGATCGTGTAACAGCAGGTAGGCTAGTTCGCCGCCCTGCTGCACGAGGTTTAGATGCGCCAGCCCCGCAACCTTCTCCTGGAAGCCGGATGTTCCAAGCAGTTCGCTCAAGACAAAACCGGAATCGTTAAAGCTCAGCGTTTGATCAAAGTCGCTGGCCAGTAAATAGTGCTTTATCACGTATGATGTATCTGTCATTGCTTTCCTCTACACTCAGCTTACACGGGGGCGGCTCACGCTGCCACACTCATTTGCGACGCAAGAGACAGCAGATAGTGTGCGACGGCGACCGCCACAGCACCACCGATTCCCGCTCCGGCCGGTTCGCCTGCCTCGACTGACCATCGGGCTAGACGGCCGGGCAGAGTCTTGGCCATCGCTTCGCGCACCGGCTCCTTGATGAATCTCCAGCCATCGAGGATGGCCCCGGTAACCACAATGTCGGTGACACCCAGCGTGAGTATCACGTTGCTGATGCCGATCCCCAGGTATGCTCCAACCCGTTGAAGGGCTCTCTGCGCTCTGACTTCTCCCCCTTCGGCGCGGAGAACAATCTCCGTGAATGGCGGTAGCCTGGCATCTCTGACCTGTTGCCGGCGCCCGGCGTAGAAAGCGCCCACGCTCGGAGCGGAGGCGTAACGCTCCCAGCAACCGCGATTGCCGCACGCGCAAAGCTTGCCGCCGGCAGCAATGGTCATATGCCCGAAGTCGCAAGCCAGGCCTTCGCCAACACCGCAGCTACGATATACCTCGTCTCCCAGGACCAGGCCGACTCCGATGCCGTTTCCCACGCGGACGACAACGAAATCGCTTCCCACCCCGCCGCTTCGAACACGCAGGCGGCGACGCCCTTCGTACACGGCCGCAGCAGTGGCATCGGTTTCGACGATGATCGGAACGCTGTCGGTCATCCTCTGCGTGTCGTGAAAGCGTAGGAGGTCTGCGATTGCGAGATCTCGCCATCCCAGATGGGGCGCGTGAAGTAAGCGAGTACGCCCGGCATCAGTGGAACCTGGAACGCTGACTCCGATTGCTGAAAGATTGTGGAATCGCGCCTCAGCCCGCAATCGCTCAATTGCTGAATGGATTGCTGCGATCGCAGCCATTGGGTCAGCGGGTGTATCAAACCCCTCTTCGGCGAGCACATCGCCGTCTGCATTGACCGCGCGCAGGTGAGTGTGCGATACGCCGATGCTAACGCCGACAAAGCACGCCCATTCTGCGCAGAGAGATAAGCCGACGGGCGGTCTCCCGAGACGGCCGGAAACCTGTTCAAACGAGGTTTCGCGACATACGCCGGCCGCAAGGAGGGGGTTAATAATCTCGCTCACCCTTGAGCGCTTTATCCCCAGGCGCCGTGCCAGCTCAACGCGCGATACCGGCTGGGCCGCATGAATGATCTGCAACAGGGAGTATCTGGTGCGCATCGAAGTGCCCGAGGTCTCACTCAGGACGCTTCTCAGCTTCGATGGAGGGCTATGGCTATGGCGCTCACGAGCGCGGTTGACCCTGGAGGTAAAGCTGGCCAGATTGCGCGTAGTGTCTTTACGAGTTTTTTCGGTCTGCTCCCATGCCTCGCGCGTGATGCCCGGATAGTTCTCGACACCGGAAATCGCGTCTGGCGAAATAACTGCTGGATCATCAGGTTCAGGTAAAGATGACATGTTGTTACTCCTTCTAAATTAATCTCCGCCCTAAGCCAGGGCAAACCGCGGACCATGACCTACGCGCCTGCGCGCGACCACAGAGTCGCAACAGAAGTACTCGTTACTTCAGGCCGCCACTGAGCGAAGAAAGCCGGGCCTGATATGATCCGAGAGTAAGTACTCCCTCAGCATCAAGATATTAGAGCGGCATTAAGCCGGCCTAACGATTCCGTTAAGTGTGAGTGAAATCGTTCTAAATACTTTTGCCTTCGGCGTCTCCGTCCCTGAATGCAACTTTCAGAGGCGCCAGAATCGTGAGGCCGGAGCGCAGACACAACAAAACTGTTGCTATTGTGGTTCAGGGGCGGGGTCGCCGGCAGTCCTGCAAGAGATCTCTCCCATATTTCACTATTCGCCCCCAATGCAGAGTCGCGGGACGTTGCAGAGTTCCGAACGTTGAGGTTGGTCGGTTGTAATTGCCCGCTGATGGTGCGGAGGCAGCCTGAAGGCCGCTGGTAGATTGATAACTCCTGAGAATAGAAGTTTGTTCGGTTGAGGCCATTTTTGTTGGTATCGGTGGACTCCTCTCATTTCCGTAGGACAGACACTGTTTGGCTGGCGCAGGACACCCTCATTGCGTCTCGAAGCATTGTGATCTCAGGTGTTCGGGACAAGCACAGAGGGGCAATCAGACGAAGTCCAAAACTCGCGCTAAGCGATAACTGGGAGCGTGCGAGCTGCCCTGACGGGGCGGCGAGGCGGGGTGTATCCTTCCGGCAGATCGCCGTTGTCGGGTCGCAGGTATTGCAAGTAATGGGGTTTGACTGAAGCGATCAATTCCCTTCGAGTCTTGGTGGTCATCGGCTTGCCTTCATAGATCTTGCCCATTTTCTGGAGTCTTCTTTCGGAAAGCGCGCCCGAGAACATCAACAAAGGCCATGTAAAATTCGGCCCATTCAGCCGCCTCAGCTTGTAGAGCCACATCGCTATCGACCCGATCCGCCAGGCAGTCGGGCCCCACCAACTGTACTGACCCGGACGCATATTCATCTTCCAGCATCTCATGATCAACTGCCACTGCAACGGTGTCAGCTCCTGAGTTTCAGTCACTCCCTTCTGGTTCTCCATCCGCGTGTCGTGCAACGGAGTGAAGATCGAGGGCACCAGGAATGCAAACAGCCCGCGCCGCTCTATCTCGTACACAAGGTCGAGCGTCGCCATCACATCTTCGTCTGTTTCACCCGGATTACCCACAATCAGGGTCATCATCGGAAACCAGTTATTCTCGTTCATTATTCGCAAGCCTTCGAGCACGACGCTCGGCCAATCTTCGATGAAAAATGGGACGCCCTTGCTCGGCATGATCTTCTTGGCCATGCTCACCGAGCCGGTCTCAAGCCCGATCAGCGGCGAGAGCACTTTCTTCTTCGGATGAGTACTCAAGAGCGGAAGATGGATAGGACTCTTGTCCAACAAGATTTCTGAGAGCTGCTTGATCAGATTCGGATCGACGACCGCGGGCGCGATCGTGGAGTGGCTTAGCAGGTGTTGCTCGACGCCCGGAGTGTTTACGATATCGGAGTAGAGGTCCACCAGCGCTTCGCGATTGGGAAAATAGAACGGAGTGTCGGTGTGCACCTGACCCCAGATGAACATGTCCTCGGTTGCAAGAGATATCTGCTTGTTGCCTTCCCGGACGTTTGCCCGGACGGCCCCTA
>JBGPFL010000494.1:0-4791 GCA_041483295.1 Blastocatellia bacterium
ACATCCAGGCTATCGCACAGCTCAACGATCCTGGAGAACTTTTCGAGTGAGTTGAGCCCGCCGCCGCGCACCCATAACTCATGATTGCCGGGAACATAAAAGACGCGTTGGAATTTCGACCGAAGCAGCAACAGGCTGTTATGAATCGTGTCCAAATGATCCGCAACGTCGCCCGCGACAATGAGCGCGTCGTTCCGGTACTCGGTGTCGGACAGTTCTGCGACCACCGACCAGTTTTTTTTGAAGTCGGTGTGAATGTCCGAAGCAGCAAAGACGCGCATGTGAGTTTTATAGCCTTGATTGCGGAAACTAACAAGAGTTGAGGAGGTGCGCGTCACGATTTTGGGTGAGACGCCACGGGCTTGACCGTCGCAAAAAGTTGCTTCACCGCAAAGTTTCTCATTAACACCTCACTTCAGTGAGGTGTTAATGAGAACCGAGGCTCTCGCGACCCTTGAAGTCCCGCGTTTAGTCAGACCCCCCCAAATCGTGATGCGCACACCCGGGTAGAGGGTCATTGATCGGTTGTTACTTCTCACGACCAAGCAACCATTCGAACCACCAACAACCAACAACGGACAACGGACCACGGACCACGGACCACGGACCACGGACCAATGACATTCTCCTTGACAACCACCACGCGCGCGTTAGAAGTTACCGCCTGACACTGAGCCCGACCCAAAGCAGCCTTTTTCTGTATCCGGGAATCTGAAGCAGTGTTGCGTGCGCAGGCCACTCATCAATCGCATAATGGAAAACCATTCCGTCCTGGAAATGCTGAATATACGAAAGACCTTCCCCGGAGTGGTCGCTCTGGACGATGTGAGCTTCGATCTCCGCAAGGGCGAGGTCCACGTCCTGCTCGGCGAGAATGGCGCTGGCAAGTCTACGCTGATGAAGATTCTCAGCGGGGCTTATCAGAAGACCGCCGGACGGATACTGATCGAGGGCCGCGAAGTCGAAATCAAGAGTCCCAGGCACGCTCGCCAGCTTCGCATCAGCACGATCTACCAGGAACTCAACCTCATTCCTCATCTGTCCGCTGCGGAGAATATCTTTCTGGGACGCGAGCCCAGCAGCGCCATGGGCTTCATCGATCGAGGCGCCATCCATCAAGCCGCTGCCGGCATCCTGAAAGGCCTGGGCGTTGATCTGGACCCGCGCATTCGAGTCGCACAGTTGGGCATCGCCCAACAACAGATGGTCGAGATAGCCAAAGCCATCTCGCTCGATGCCGGAATTCTGATCATGGACGAACCCACGTCGGCGCTGACCGAACGAGAGATCGCCGAGTTGTTTACACGTATGCGCACGCTCCGAGCGGCAGGCGTGTCGATCGTCTATATTTCCCACCGTCTTGAAGAGTTGTTCGAAATCGGCGATCGCGTAACTGTTCTTCGTGATGGGAAACGCGTCGGCACTCACAACATCCAGGACATAAGCAGGCCCGACTTGATCCGCCTGATGGTGAATCGCGACCTCACCAGCCAGTTTCCAAAAGTGCCGGCCGAACGGGGCGAAGAGGCCTTGAGGGTCGAAGGCTTGAATCGCAACGGAGTGCTGCACGACATCAGCTTCTCTCTGCGGCGAGGCGAGGTGCTCGGGATCTCCGGCCTGCTGGGCTCCGGACGCACCGAACTGGCTCGGGCCATCTTCGGCGTAGATAAGATCGATTCGGGGCGCATCTATGTCAAAGGTGAGCTGCAAGAGATCGATTGCCCGCGCGATGCGATCAATCTGGGCATCGGGTTCCTGACCGAGGATCGCAAGACCCAAGGGCTGGTTCCGCTATTGTCAGCCAAGGAGAACATCTGCCTGCCAAGCGTCGACAGGTTCTCTCGGTATGGATTCGTGAGCGCCGGCGAGGAGACGCGCGCGGCCAATCGTTACGTCGGCCAGTTGCGCATCAAAACTGCAAGCGTCGATCAGAGGGTGCTCTTCTTGAGCGGCGGCACGCAGCAGAAGGTCGTGCTCAGCAAGTGGCTCTGCTGCCAGGCCGAGGTCTTCATCTTCGATGAGCCGACGCGCGGCATCGACGTCGGCTCCAAGGCCGAAATCTATCACCTGATGAATGAGCTTACGGCGTCCGGCGTCGCGATAATCATGATCTCATCAGAGTTGCCTGAGATCCTGGGCATGAGCGATCGCATTCTTGTGATGCATCGCGGCCGGATTGTGGGAGAGTTTTCCGCTGAGGAGGCCACGCAGGAGAGTATCCTGCGGGCCGCGCTGGGTCAGTAGAATGAGACTGAAAGAGTACGTTTTACATCACGGGCGGCAGTTCGGTACGCTGTTCGGGCTTCTCCTGCTGTCCGCCATCCTCTGGGCTTTGACGCCTTACTTCCTCACGATCTCGAATCTCCTGAACGTCGCCGAACAGACAGCCATTGTCGCGATCATAGCCGTCGGAATGACCTTCGTCATCATTACCGCCGGCATCGATCTATCGGTGGGGTCGGTGCTGGCTTTTTCGGGAATCGTCATGGCCAGCGCGCTTCAGGCGGGAGCTCCGCTGGTTTTGGGGCTTGGGGCGGGTCTTGGCGCGGGTCTGGTTTGCGGGTTGGTGAATGGCTTGTTGATAACCGGCGGACATCTTCCTCCGTTTATTGCGACGCTTGGAATGATGAGTGTTGCTCGCGGGGCCGCTTTGATGTTCACCGAAGGCAGGCCTGTGTCGGGCTTTTCTGAGTCCTTCCGCAGCATTGCCACCGGCGAGGTTCTCGGCATTCCCTTTCCGGTGATCGTGATGGTAGCGGTCTACATCGCGGCTCACGTGGTTCTGACCAGAACCAAGCTCGGCCGGTATGCATACGCAATCGGAGGCAATGAAGAAGCTACGCTGCTCTCCGGGGTCAACGTTAAGATCTACAAGAGCGCGGTGTATGGGCTCTGCGGGATGCTGAGCGGCTTGGCGGCGATTATTCTGACTGCGCGGTTGAACTCAGCGCAGCCAATCGCCGGGATCATGTATGAGCTGGATGCCATCGCGGCGACGGTGATCGGCGGAACGAGTCTGATGGGAGGCGAGGGCAATGTGTTCGGAACCTTGATCGGAGCTCTGATCATGGGCGTGTTGAGGAACGGACTGAACCTGCTGGGCATCAGCTCTTTCGCCCAGCAGATTGTGATCGGCTCGGTCATCATCGTTGCGGTCTTGTTCGATATGGCGCTGAAACGAGGCAAGAGATAAGACTCTCACGGAAAGGTGATAAGGGAAATGAAGAGACTAACAACAGGACTAGTGACTTTGGCGCTCCTGTTCTGGGCGGCCGGCTGTCAGCGGGGAACCAACCCGTCTTCAGATAGGCCGACGGTCGCTCTGGTGCTCAAGACACTTAACAACCCCTTCTTCATCGATATGAAGAAGGGCGCGGAGGATGCAGCCACAAGACTGGGCGTCAATCTGATTGTCCAGGCGGCCGAACGAGAGGTCGACGTCGACAAGCAGATGCAGATCATCGAAAACCTGATCCAGAGCAAGGTCTCGGCGCTATGCGTGACGCCGAGCGGCTCGAAGGAGGTTGTGCCCGCCATCGTCAAAGCGAATCGGGCCGGCATTCCCGTGGTGATCGTCGACACGCGCGTCGATCCGCAAGCGTTGAAGCAAGCCGGGGGGCAGGTAGCCGGTTTCATTGGCTCAGACAACTTCGAAGGCGGCAAGCTGGCGGGCGAGTTCATCGTCCAGCGGCTCGGAGGAAAGGGGAAGGTCGCGATCCTCGAAGGCATTCCCGGACACGAGACCGGCGACTCTCGGCTGAGGGGATTTCACAGCGCGCTGGAGGGCCACTCCGCGATTCAGGTTGTCGCTTCGCAGACCGCCAACTGGGAGAGGGATCAGGGCTACAACGTCTTTCAGAATATACTGCAGTCACATCCCGACGTTCAGGCGTTGTTCGCTTGCAGCGATCTGATGGCGTTGGGCGCAGTCGAAGCTATTGCCGCTGCGAAGAAGACCGGGACCATAGTCGTCGTCGGCTTCGATGCATTTTCGGAAGCGCGAGAGGCGCTTCAAAAGGGAACTATGGACGCGACTATAGCTCAGTCGCCGTACGAGATGGGATCGCGCGCGGTTGAGAACGCCTACCGCCTGTTGAAGGGAGAGAAGGTTGAGGAAGATATCTCGGTCAAGATCCAGCTCATAACCAGGTAAGAAAGGTTTCGGGTTTCGGGTTTCGTGTTTCGCGTTGTCGATTCCGGAGGAGACAGTCGAACTTCGAACGCACAACTCGAAACTCGAAACCCGAAACTCGAAACGCGAAACGTCTTATGAATCGTCAACTTAATGTCGGAGTGATCGGGCTTGGACGGTTGGGCGGCCTTTACGCCCGCTACTTTCTCGGACGCATCTCGGGCGCGAAGCTCGTTGCGGTTGCGGACATCAACGAAGAGCTGGCCGCGTCATTTGCGGGTCAGAACAACGTCCAGCGGTGGCACACGGACTACCGTGAGTTGCTGGCCAACGAAGAGATCGATGCCGTCGTCGTCGTCACCACCACGCAGGCGCACAAAGAGATCGTCGTCGAGGCTGCGCGAGCGGGCAAACCGACCTTCTGTGAGAAGCCCCTGTCACTGTCAATCGACGAAGCGCTGGACATGAAAGCAATCATCGAGCAAACCGGCTCATTCTTTCAGCTCGGCTTCATGAGACGATTCGACAACGGCTATGCCGCTGCCAGGCGCAGCATCGAGACCGGCAGCATCGGAACGCCGATCGTCTTCAAATCCTCTTCGCGGGACCCTTATCGTCCGAGCCTCGAGTACCTCGACCCCAACAATAGCGGAGGCTTG
>JBGPFL010000495.1:0-4791 GCA_041483295.1 Blastocatellia bacterium
AGCATAAAGATGGCGGCTCGATTGATGGTTGTGATGCCGGTCTTCTGATCGGTCGAAATAACCCCGGTCGAAAGCGACTCGAGGACGGTCTCGATGTAGCGGCGCCTGTCGTCGAGGGCGAGGTTGGTGCGGCTCAGGTCTTCGGCGGCGAGTTCAAGGCTGGTGCGGCTGTCGGCCAACTGGGCGGCCATCTGGTTGAATGAGTTGACCAGAGCCGCCAGCTCATCTTCGGCTACCACATCGACCGGGCGAGTGAAGTCGCCGTGCGCGACTCGATCGGTCGCTTCCGCCAGGGATTGAATGGGGACGGTTATCCCGCGCGCGAGGTAGAGAGCCATCCAGCTTGCGGCGAAGATCAACAGCAACGCGACCGCTGCTAACAACAGTACGTAGCTGGCCTTGATTCGCTTTATCTTCACCCTCAGGTTGTGAAAGTTCTTATGCTGCTCGTCGATGCTGGCGACCCGCGCGGTCAATTCTGGAGGAAACTGGCGGGCTGCAAACAACACCCGACCATCATCGGGCCTATCGGAGAATCTCACTCCTGCGATGAAGTAGAGCGCTGGGGAATCCACATTTTCGTCGGGGCTGGTGAAGGTCTGCGCACCCGTTAGAAAACTCTGCTCGGCTCCGGCCAGCGTCGTAGCCACTTCCTGGAATGCAGCGGTATCCTCGCTCTCGATTGTAGTTCTACCGGCGGGACTCAGTATGCGCACGAGGGCGAGGTTGTAGGCAGCCATCTGTTGCTTGATCTGGGCTGCGAAGGCGGGACTGTCGTAGTCGTTTCGCAACTCCAGGGAGAGCGAGCGCTTGATTGCCCGCGAGATGTTCAGCAGGTCGGCCTCCTCTTTTTTGAAGTAGCTCTCCTGCATTGCCTTGGCATCATCCACTATCTGATTGGCCGGCCCGCCGAACCAGCGGTCTACGCTGCTATTCAAGAGTCCGAATGAAAAGAAGAACATCAATAAGACCGGTAGCAGCGAGAGGCCTATCGCATAACCGACCAGCCTGGCCTTGAACTTGGATCCCAGCCGTTGAGTGCGCCGCTCGCGGACGAGCTTCAGCACATTGCGAAGGAGGACGAAGAGCAGAGTGACGAATGCAAAGAAGTTGAGGGTGGACAGGGCATAGAGCAGCAAGGTCTCGCCTGCGGTGTCCGGCGACAGAAAGGGGCTGAGATTGAAGCCGCCTTGCATTATCAGCGACAGCATCAGCAAGAGGACGACTATGCCAAGGACGATGACGGTGGTGAGTCGTCGCCGGCCGCGGTCGGTCAGCTTTGCGGGGGTGGAGTTGTTGTCCTCGTTTGCCAAGAAGTGCTCTCGCTCGTTTTCTAGGAGATTCTAACAGAGCGAAGCCCTCGGCACACTTCGAGATGGGAGGGTTCCAACGACGTTTCAACGCAAAGACACAAGGACGCAAAGACGATGGGAGGGTTCCAACGACGTTTCAACGCAGAGAGGCAAAGGCGCAAAGACGTAGAGAAGGGCAAATTCGCAATTCCCTCCTCTGGGTCCTTTGCGCCTTTGCGTCTTTGCGTTGAACTGGCTTCGCAACTCCTATTTGAGTTGTCGCAACATCTCTTCGCGGAAGTATCCCGCGGGGATCGTACCCTGCCTCATGAACTGCACGTGAAAAGTCTTGGCCGAGAACTTTTCCCCTAGTGATCGCGCCGCCTCTCTCCTCAACTCGAAGATCTCGTCCTTGCCCAGTCTGTAGGTGATCGCTTGCGTTGGCCACTTCGAATAGCGGAAGATCGCACGTTCGGCCGACTCACAACTTGCTCGTTTGGCGTCGTTCTTCAACGCCGGCGCATCTCCGCAAGAGCCGGGCAGAAAGTCCACGACCTCTGAGAACAGATCGACCGCTTTGTTGTAACTCATTCGGCCGGTGTGTATGCCCGTGTCTACCCGAACCCGCAGGTCGCGGTAGAGCTTGCCCTGCAGTTGATAGAGCCTCTCTTCCGGAGTGTAGAAGCCGTTGGGAGCGCCCGGCTGCGGCTCGGCCATTAGCGCTTCCGCATACAGCGCCCATCCTTCGGAGGCCATCGAGTCCTCCCACATCGACGACGAGTCTTCCACCGCACCCGGCGTCAGCCATCGCACTGGCGAGATGCTGTCGCGGTACTGGGTCATCACTTTGTAGTACCAGTCGTGACCGGGGAACCCTTCGTGCGCCGAGAGGTCCGCGAGCGCCGCCCGGTTGTTAGACTGCAACGCCGCCGTGTCGTTGCCGGTTGGCGTCACGTAGAAGCGCCCGACGCCGGTGTTCTTAAAAGGGGGTGCGGGATAGTAAGCCGCGCCATCGATCGAAGCCTGAAGCGGCGGCGGCGTTTCGACAACCTCCAGCTTGTAGTCGGCAGGGACGTCAAAGATGCCGGTCTTGCGAGCGTACTCGACCAGCCTGAACGCCGCATCGGAATACCACGCGACCATTTCGGCGTCCGACTTCGGATAGTCCTTTGAGAGCTGATCAAACACGGCTCGCACAGCCGCCTCGCCGGATGGGAGGGCCCATCCGTTCTTCTGTCCGATCTGGCGGGCGAGCTGGATCATCTCCTTGCGGGTGGCTTGAACGATCGGCCACGACTCGCGGAAGAGCACGGCCGCGGTCTTGCCGACGCGAAAATTGTTCTTGAGCGCCCAGTTGTACTCGGCTTCACCCATAGCGAAGCGGTCTTTTCGAAATGCGGGCTTGACGCCGCTAACCGTTTTTGAAGAGGGATCGACGAAGAAAGTCTCGGCAATGAAGTCGTGGAGCCTGCGATAGGCCGCAGCAGCCTGTTTTGAGGCATCGCGCAACTTTGTCAGTAAGACCTCTCGCTCCGGGCCGGCGATGCGCTCTTCGCCAAGCTTCGGGAGCGTTGCCTCGAAGTACTTCGCATCTGCTTCGGTTGTATCGAGACCGTTCCTGCGGAGCACCCGGAAGTCGGGAGTGTTGCCTGACTTCAAGCCCGCCTTGAGCTGCTCCCGGGCGACATCCAGGAATCCCGAGATTGTGCTCACCCGTTCGACTACCAGGGACCACTCCGCGGCCGTACCGTAGCTCCGCTCGCCCGTCTGCGACATTCCCTGCAACTGCCAGTCGATTGCCCTGAACGGCTCGTCGGTATAAGTGTCGAGCGCCCGTAGCTGGTAACGTCGCACTTGATGCTGCCGCAGAAGGAACCTGATCTGGGCCAGGGCGGCTTCGCGATCGATTCGCGTGTTGGGCGACAGAGGGCGCGGATCGATGTTCTGAATGGATCTCATCGTAGAGGCGAGCCAGCGATCTTCATCTCGGAGAGCCCGCGCAGAGTGGTCGCGCAGCCGGCCATCTACCGGGACGAGCGACGGGTCGAGTCCTCCGCCTCCGAGGTAGGTGTTGACGGTCGGGTTTCTGCGGAGGAACTCCACCACATATGAATGGATGATCGCCTGGATCGCTTTGTCGGCAGTTTTCTGAGTTGTGGATTTGAGGTTCATAGATTTCGAACCCGGCGAAGCGGCCAGGACCGCCGCAAGCAACAGATTAGTGATCATCGCTGTCCCTTTCAAGAAGCCCCCCCCTCAAGAAATTCGAAATGCGAAATACGAAATGCGAATTTGGCATTTCGCATTATTTCGCATTTCGAATTTCTTACGAGGGCGCGCGCGCGATTCGATCAGCCTCTTTGATGCAGTCCCCGGTCGACACGCCATGAAGATAGTTGCACGCGAGCGATAGTCCCGGGATGTCAGCCAACAGGCTTTCGATTGACCGCACCCGCTCGGCGTGGCCAAGGTTGTACTGAGGTATCGCCCGCTCGTGTCGGGTTATGGAAACCGGGTGCGGCTCGCGTTCAATGTGCAGAATCTTTTGTAGCTCGCCGTGCGCGATTGATACCAGTTCCGCATCGCCCAATCGAACGACCTCCGGATTGCGAGCCCCGCCGATGAATACCGTGAGTAACACCTTTCCTTGGGGCGCTCTGCCCTTGAAAAGGCTGCTGTTCCAGACACAGCCGAGAATATTCACCTTCTCGCTCGGGGCGACAAGGAAACCGAAGCCGCGGAGCGACGTGCGGATCGCATCCTCGTCATATGAGAGATAGACAATCGCAAGCGGCGGATAGGTTATCTCTTTGAGCAAGCGGCTGAGATCCTCTGACAGGGGTGCGACGAGCGAGGCGGCCGCGCCGGCGGGCGTGGCTATGATGAGGCGGGCGCAGGTCATCTCTTCGCCTCGGCCCGCTCCACTGAAGCTCACAACGAATCGGGCTGCCGACCCATTTGCGTCGCTCATTGCGGAGTCTGCAACCCGGGACGTCGCATTCCCAGCGTCGCCACCGGCGATGCGCACGCTGCAGTCGCCACATCCGGTCATCAAATCCTCGCCTATGCGCGACGCAAGTGTGCTTGTCAAACAACTCATTCCATCTCGAAACGAGACAAGGCGACGTCGGGCGGGAGCGGCTTTAGCCACCACGGCGGCCGCGGACGTCTTTGCTCGTCGAGCCTCGCGGGCTTTCGCGAAGGCGCCGCGAATCAGGCCGCCGTAGCTCGTTTCAAGGTTTGCCAGTCGCGGAAACGCGGCCTGTACGCTGAGCGCTTGGGCGTCGCCTGCGTAGATCCCCGACACGAAGGGTGCAACTATTCGCTCGGCCGCTTCTCTGCCGATTCGCCGGTAAGCGAAGGAGTATACGCTCTCCTCTTCGCCTGAGCGTCGGGTTTTGACGAACGGCTCGGCAAGAATTCGAAGTTTGCCGCGAGCGCTCAGCAGACTGCTTCTGATGAATGCGCCGGGTCCCGCGGGGACAGGATGGAGACGGCC
>JBGPFL010000496.1:0-4774 GCA_041483295.1 Blastocatellia bacterium
AGGCCAATCTACGACGACGTGCCACGAGGAGATGGCTTAGGCTATCTGTCGCGGCCTCTGCCTGACGTGAACTTTGAGATTCACGCGCCCCGTCACATGAGTCTTCTGCTTGATACAGACAGGACGGAGGTCGAGCTTCGAGGTATTGACGGAACGCTGAACCTGAAGAGCGATCGTGGTAAGGTGACTGCGCACGACCTCGGCGGCGATATACGTTTGAAAATGGACCGATGTGGAAACTCTGCACTCTCGGGACTGCGGGGAACGTTGCATGTAGAGATGGATAGGTCCGACCTGATGGTTGGAGCTCTGCAGATCAGCGGAGACTCGAGACTCGAGGTTTCTCGCGGCGAAGCCGAGTTGAGACTGCCTCGGACACAGGGCCTATCGGTCAGCGCTAACGTGGGGCGACGAGCCGATTTCGATAGTGAGTTTGCGATATCCACCCGCAAGTTCGGAGACCGGGTTGAGGGCGACATAAACGGTGGCGGGCCGAAGCTTCTGATCCATACGGACCGAGGCAAGGTGGAACTCAAGGTCAATAACTGAGACAGTCGACGAGGGGGAGGCAATGGAAGGACTCTGGAAGGACCTGCGCCAAAGCATGAGAATGCTGCTCAAGAAGCGCGGTTTCACGGCAGCCGCGGTTCTAACGCTTGCGCTGGGCATCGGCGCCAACACTGCGATCTTCAGTGTCATCCATGCGGTGCTCCTCCGACCTTTGCCTTTTGCCGATCCCGACCGGCTCATGGTGCTCTGGCAAACCGACCCGAAGTCGGCCCCTCCGCGGCGTCCTTTTTCATTTCCAAACTTCACCGACGTCGAAGAGCAAAGTCAGTCGTTCGAGGAGGTGGGAGCGTGGAGCTCTTCCGTGGACACCCGCTTCAATCTCACGGGTGATCCGGAGCCCGAGGCGATTCAAGCGGCGATGGTCTCTGCGAGCTTCTTCCGGATTCTCGGCGTCAAGCCGAAGGAGGGACGCACATTTCTGCCCGAGGAGGACAAGGAGGGGGGTCCTCGCGCGGTGGTCATAAGTCACGGTCTGTGGCAGCGACGTTTTGGCGCCGATCCGCAGTTGCCAGGCAAGACGTTGACGCTCGATGGCAACAGCTACACGGTGATCGGCATCATGCCGGCCGGCTTCGCCTTTCCCAAGTTCCCCAAGGCGGCTGACGTCTGGGTAGCTCTATCGCGCGACCCGGATCCGACCCAGTTCCGAAAGTACGCTCGTGGGGCCGCCTTTCTCAACGTATTGGCCCGCCTCAAGCCGGGCATCCAAAAGGAACAAGCGGATGCCGAATTGGAAACGATTGCCAGCCGCCTCGAACAAGAGTATCCGCACTTCAACACCGGTCTGGGCCTGGGGATCGCCCCGCTTCGTCAGCAGGTGGTTGGAGAGCTGAAAAACGGACTGCTCATCCTGCTCGGAGCCGTCGCCTTCGTGTTGCTCATAGCCTGCGCCAACGTGGCCAACCTATTGCTCGCCCGCGCCACTGCCAGACGAAAGGAGATAGCCATCCGCATGGCGCTAGGAGCAAGCCGTGGACGAATCGTTCGTCAGTTGCTCACCGAAAGCCTGCTGCTGGGAGTTCTGGGCGGGGCTCTGGGGTTGCTCCTGGCGATGTGGGGCGTTGATCTCTTGGCGGTGATTCCTTACAACGCCGCCAGTGCTTTGATCCCTTACACCGTGTCTCCGGATCAGATCAGTCTCAGTGGCGCCGTCCTCGGCTTTACTTTCGTGCTCTCACTGCTGACCGGCGTGTTCTTCGGTCTGGTCCCGGCGCTTCAAGCGTCCAGGCAAGACTTGAACCGGTCGCTCAAAGAAGGGAGTGCAAGTTCAATCCGTGGATCGCGCGGTTACGACATCCGCGGTTTGCTGATGATTTCCGAGATAGCGCTCTCTCTGGTGTTGCTGATCGGGGCGGGGTTGATGATTAAGAGCTTTCTGCGACTGCTGGAGGTTGACCCGGGCTTTAAGCCGGATCACGTGTTGACCGCGGAGATCACTCTTCCACGCTCTCAATATTCCAGTGACCAGCAGATTGCATCCTTCTATGAAAGATTGCTCGACCGCATCAAGACCTTACCCGAAGTGCGGTCCGCCGGCGCGATCACGGCTCTGCCCCTGAGCGGGACCGACAACGGGTCCGACTTCTTCATCGAGGGACAACCACCTCCGCCACCGGACAATAAGAACGATACCAGCTATCGCGCCATCAGCCACGAGTACCTCCAGGCGATGGGAATTCCGGTGCTCCAAGGCCGCTCCTTCACCGAGCGAGATCGCAAAGATAGTCCAGGCGTGGCGATCATCAACGAAAGCATGGCCCGGCGCTTTTGGCCCGAGGAGAATCCGGTCGGCAAGCGTGTGGCGCTCTCGATCGAAGCCTTGAAATTTCCGGCGCCGAATCGCCCACCCGTGTTTGATATTCCCGGCGCGATGCGCGAGATCGTGGGCGTCGTCAAGGATGTGCGGCACTACGGCTTGACCTCGGAGCCGCAGCCGGAGATGTACGTTCCGTACCTGCAGCGGCCCGCGCGCGAAATGAGTGTAGTGGTTCGCGCGGCCGGTGATCCCGCCAGCCTGACCCGCGCTCTGCAGAGCGAAGTGCTGGCCATCGATCCGGGTCAACCTCTGTCGCGGATCCGAACCATGCCGCAACTGCTCGACGACTCGGTTGCAAAACCGCGATTCAATCTCTTGTTGCTCGGAGTATTCGCCGCCGTAGCCCTGACCCTGGCAGCGGTAGGGATCTACGGGGTGGTCTCGTATTCGGTTGCACAACGCACTCACGAGATAGGCCTGCGTATGGCGTTGGGCGCGGGGGCGACAGACGTGGTCAAGCTGGTCGTTGGACAGGCTATGGTCCTGAGTTTGACAGGAGTGGGATTGGGTCTGTTCGCAGCGTTCGCAATGACTCGTGTAATGTCCGGACTCCTCTATGGCGTGAGTGCGACCGACCCCGCGATCTTCGTGGTGATTTCACTCTTGCTGACAGGAGTGGCTCTGGCAGCCAGTTTCATTCCTGCACGCAGGGCTGCCAGGGTCGATCCGATGGTGGCGCTGCGTCACGAATGATTCGACGATGCCAATAGGAGATCTACATGTTACGCCGAATGCCATTTTGTCCATCACGATCACTGTGACTGCGTACTAAACATGAAATGTTAAGGGAGGATGATTATGTTATTAGCGCTGATTCTGCTTGTGACTCCATTGCCGGCGCAGGCTCCGGACCAATGGTCAAAAAAATTCAACGTGACCGGGACTCCGCGTTTGAGGGTCGAGACTGGAGACGCCAACGTCCACGTCTCCGCTTCCGATTCCGAGAGCAACACAATTGAAGCCCGAATCACGACTCACAATTGGAAGATCGGCCCGGACGGCATTCAGATCTACGACCGTCAAAATGGCGATGAGGTCCAGTTGGAGGTCCGGTTCCCGCGCAAATGGCTTCAAGTGAACTTCGGCAGCAGGCGAGTTGACGTTGAACTTCGCGTGCCCAGACGAGCGAGTCTGAACATCAAGACTGGAGACGGCAACATCGACTTGAGCGGCATCGACGGCGACGTGAATCTGCAAAGCGGAGACGGGCATCTGGTGATCAGCGAGGTCGAGGGAAAAGTGCGAGCTAACACGGGCGATGGCCCCGTCCAGATGAACGGCTGCAAGGGTGAGGTCACGCTCCACACCGGCGACGGGCGAATCGAGGTTGAAGGCTTCGATGGCGCGCTACACGTCGAAACGGGCGACGGTCGAGTACGGGTGAGCGGACGGTTTGACGTGCTCGACGTCAAGACCGGCGATGGCGGCCTGACAATGCGCGTGCCCGCGGACCTCGCCGCAGATGTTGATCTGCACACCGGCGACGGACACCTGGACCTGGGCGTCCCGGTGACGATCTCGGGCCGAACCGGTAAGAATGACATAAAGGGCCAGATGAACGGTGGGGGCAAGCTCCTGACGCTCAAGAGCGGCGACGGCTCAATCAAGATCGAGAAGTTGTAGATTTGTCCGTGGTCCGTGGTCCGTTGTCAGTTGTCAGTGGCAACTTGTCATTGACCACGGACCACGGGTAACCGACGACTGACCACGGGCAACGGACAACGGACAACGGACCACTGACCACTGACAACGGACCATTATGGAAACTCTAACCCAGGACCTCCGGTACGCTGTTCGGATGCTGGTAAAGCGGCCCGGTTTTACTGCCATAGCTGTCTTGACGCTGGCGTTGGGCATCGGAGCCAATACCACCATCTTCAGCGTAGTAAACTCGGTGCTACTCAGGTCGCTGCCCTTTCCGAACCCAGATCGATTGGTAGTCCTTTCAGAGCACAACCCCGATGTCGGCACGATGAGTGTCGCGTGGCCGAACTTCACCGATTGGCGCGATCAGAATGAGTCGTTCGAATCCATGGCCGCATACCGGATGGTGGGATTCAATCTGACTGACGGCGACGAACCGGTGCGCCTGCTTGGAGGTGAAGTGTCGGCGGGCTTCTTTTCGCTTCTCGGCGCAGATGCCCTGCTTGGCCGCGTGTTGACCGAGGCGGATGACAAACCAGGAGCGACCCGGGTTGTCGTCCTGAGCTATGGCCTATGGCAGAGCCGCTTCGGAGGCAACCGGGACATCATCAGGGCGCCAATCAAACTAAACGGCTCTCCGCACATGGTCGTTGGAGTGATGCCGGCGCGCTTTCAGTTCTTCATTCAGCCCGCAGAGATCTACGTTTCGACTGGTTCCCAGGCAGGTGGCGCTATTTGGCAAGA
>JBGPFL010000497.1:0-4761 GCA_041483295.1 Blastocatellia bacterium
AATGCCTCATTCGCAGCGACGTCTTCAGGAGAAGCATCGCCCGCCGACAGCGACGCGGCAAGGATCTGCTTCATCCCGCCCTCACAAATTGCAGCCGCGGCCGCCGCGCCGCCAACTGACTTCAGAAATGTTCGCCGCGTAAACATATCGCTCTCCTCCAGGCTAAATTCAACGGAACAGATCCCGAGCAGGATCCCGACTCAACTCTCGTGCGCTGGACACCCGAACTTCATAGTCAAATCCTTTGATGATGGCAACTGGAGCCCGGCCGGTCTTCCCCATCACCAACTCCGCTGCTGAGGCAAGCTCGTCTGCGACGGCTATCGTTGTGACCCGAAGCGGACGGCCGTGCGAATCAAGCTGCCCACGATAATCCACGATTGGAGCGATTCCTGCAACACCCAGAGCGACGTTGACCAACCCTTCACGCCAGGGCCGTCCGAAGGTGTCGGAGATGACCACGGCCACGCGAACCCCGAAGGCTGTCTCAAGGGCAACCTGAATCCGGAGCGCGGATGCATCGGGATCGACAGGAAGCAACACTACGGTGGATTCGGCGGTGTTGGAAGCATCGACTCCCGCGTTCGCGCAGATGAAGCCGTGCTCGGTCTCCGAGATAATGACCCCCTGCTCCATTCGAATGATGCTGCGCGATTGGGCGAGAACTACTTCCACGACGCGAGGATCCTTCGCGTGAGCTTCCGCCCATTGGCGAGCTCGGGGCGACGGTAAAATCGAGTTCAGATCGACCGTCCGGCCTTCGGCTTTAGAGACGACCTTCTGCGCAATAACAAAGACGTCGCGGTCGGCGATTTCGAGTTTTGCTTCGCGCACCGAGGAGGCGATGAGGGAGGCCAAATCATCCCCGTCGCGTATCTCCGGCAGTCCCTGAAGCCCGATTATTCGAATCTCTGACATGTTCAAGAAAGGAGCCACAAATTACGCGAATTACACGAATAGGCACGAATCATTCGCGAAATTCGTGTCGTTCGTGGCTCGTGCTCTTTATCTCTGACAGCAATCGAAAGGTCTCGGTGCCGCGGCCGCGCTCCATAAAGAGTCGTACGTCGGTTGGCTCGTCGATATCGATCCCGATTCGTTCGTTGTGGACTATCACACATCCGGCGCCGGCGCGCGCAGCTTCCTGTCGGTGCAATTCCAGCGAGTTCGGCCCGAAGCGTGAACAGAAGATATCGGGCGGCGTCCGGATGATCGCGTTCGTGCCGGTGCCGTCGTGCGAAGGCACCAACAAGGCTCCAGGAGAGGGGACGCGGGTATCGAGCAACTCGTCTATGTCTTCAGCGCGAACGAGGGGCACGTCCGCCGGCAGCCTCATCACCGAGTCAAAGGTCTGTTCTTTGAGGAGCCGCGAAGCCCAATCAACCGATGCGCTTTCGGAGGTCTGTGACTGCTCGATCAGCACTTCAAAGCCGGCCTTGCTGGCCCTTTCGACTGCAAGATCGAAGCTGGTGACGACTACGACGCGATCTGGTTTAGTGGCGGCAGCGGCGGCGCGGATTACGTCCTCAAGCATAGCCCAGGCAAGCCGGCGCCTCTCTTCCAGGGTAAAGAAGTCGCTCAAGCGGGTCTTTCCACGGGAGGGATCTTTTACCGGTATCAGGAGGGCCTTCATATCAAGTAAGTGAGGCGTGATGCGTGAAGCGTGATGCGTGAAGCGTGATACGTGATTCGTGATTCGAGTTGAAGGACAGCGCCGTGAAACACTACGCATCACGCATCACGCTTCACGCATCACGCATCACTTCTTCCAAGACAAATTCGGCTAACCGCTGCTTATCCTCCAGCGTGTTCATCACGGTACGGGTCACTGCGGGGCGCACGCCAATCTGTTCGATGGCTTCGCTGAGGTCCGCGTCCTCCTGATCCAGAACAAACACATCGACCAGATCGCTGTAGACCGCTGCGACACCGGCGGCAGAGACTTCGTGGCCCAGGTCCCGGAGCATCTCGGCGGCAGGACCCTTCAAGGCCTTGCCCCCGATTATTGGAGTTATCGCGACCACCGGAGCTGCCGTCTCCTCGAGAGCCCTGCGCACACCGGGCACAGCCAGTATCGGTCCTATGCTGATGAATGGGTTGCTCGGACAGATTACTACCGCGTCGGCTTCGAGTATGGCGCTTTCGACACCGGGTGAGGGATGGGCCGTCTCGATGTCCTCGAACCTGATCGCTTTGACCCGTGGCTCACAGCGCCAGCGCACAAAGTATTCCTGAAGGTGCATTTCCCGCTCATCGGTGATCACTCGCGTAGGAGTGTAGTCATCGGTCATGGGCAGGATCTTCGACCGGACGCCAAGCGCGCAGCGAACGTAGTCAGTGACCTCGGTGAGCGACCGGCCCCGGTGAAGCTGCGCCGTGCGAAAGATGTGCGTCGCCAGATCGCGGTCCCCCAGTTTGAACCAGGTCGCTTCGCCGTAGCGCTCAAGCCACTTCAACGATTCGAAAGTATCGCCGGAGATCCCCCACCCGGCGATTTCGTCGATCACCCCTCCAAGGGTGTAGGTGATGGTGTCGATATCAGGGCATATGCGCAACCCGAAGAGCTCGATGTCATCTCCGGTGTTGGCAATGATCGTGATCTCGTCGGGCGGCATCACCGACGATAGCCCGAGCAAGAGCTTCGCCGCACCAATACCGCCTGCCAGCGCTGTGATCTTCATGATTGAGGCAATCCAACGATACGGTAACGCGCCGCTTTTATCTTATATCGGCGATTGATCCCGATGGCTAGAACCGTCATCCGCTCGATCGCTCGAGCGCTCTCAAGCCTTCCCGCATCGACGGGCCGCGCTCCCTCAATGAATGAGATGGCTTCGATCACTCGAGCCTTCGCTTCCTTGGAATCGCTGGCGACGAATACGTCGCAATCGAGGGCTTCGTTGTGCTCGGCCAGCAAGTGAGCTGGCTCAGTCTTGAATGCGGCGACCAGATGGACGTGCTCAGGAAGCCGGGCACGCAAATGTTCGCTGGCCGAGCCTTCAGGCAGGTCGATGTAGCGCGCCCGCCCTTTGTCGAACGAGACCGGGACAGTGATATCTATCAGTATCGAGTCCCGGGCAAAGTCCGCCGCGTGCGTCTCGAGCGTTGAAGCCGCGTGCTCAAATGGAACGGTGAGCAACACAATCTCCGCCCCTTCTATCGCTTCCTTGTTAGTCCCGTGGTGCAGATAAGATCCGCCCAGTACTTGATTGATCTCAGTGGCCGCGAGCCTGGCGCGGTCCATGGACCGAGAGCCGATCGTTACTTTCGCGCCGGCACTTGACCACCTTAGAGCAAGGCCTCTCCCTTCCTCACCGGTGCCACCGATCAATCCAACTCTCAAGTCATTGATGTTCATAAAGACCGCTCCTCGGACTGAGACAGATCAAGGTTGCCATCTGATCGAGAGGAGTGTCAAATGTATCGCGTTGGCGCATCTCTGAGATGAGCTTGAAGCTGGATCCGGTCCCAGGTGTGCGAGGTTGTTCTACGCGGTCTGCGACGAATGGCGAGTCGGAGGGGCAGGGCTGTAGGACTCGGCGTCGAGCGCTCGGGTCATTGTCAGGCTGCGACGTCCGATAAATTCGGGGGTAGGTGTGAAAGATCACACAAGTTTGTCGCAAACTCATTATCTGCTTGACATTTGATACAGCAGGTTGTAGGATGCACCACGCGTTTAGAGGTTGTGTGATAGATCAGGTCTCACCACAGACGGTTGGCCCGTATTAATTAGTAAGAATAGTCGGTGGGGGATAACTGAAAGCGGGATTCCGCTTGGCGAGGGACTGAGCCAAAAAAGAAGTGGTGAACAACAGATTAAGATTCGCCAGTCCACGTCCCGCCGGGTGTAATCGCGAACGACAGCCAGGGTTCAAGTGTGGGTTCAATTGTGGGTTCAAATAGGGCTAGTCCGACAGTCTCACGAGGGCTAGAGGGATCACGCCGCACCACAATCTAAACCACACCACGGTCCAAGTATTGACAGCAACCTAGCCGGTTCCACCATAGGCAGGTTCTCAGGCACGAACAAGCGCATTAACCGAGATTGTTTCAAGGAAGCGCAGACCTCACGGGCGACTTTCCAGGCAGCCACATTGTGGAATGTGTCTCGTAAGTTGAGTTGCCCGTCCGTACGGTAACTCGCGGACGTGTGTGGACTCCTTGACCCGAGCTCCCGGGCCAGGGGTGCGCCTATGCGCCTGTGGAGATCAGTGTTTGACGCGGTTGGCCCCCTCCCTGCCTTGACGAAGTGAACGACTAACGTGTATTGAATCTCGGCCTCGGATGCTGAATGGACCCAAGGCATCTCGGCAGGGACTCTATGAAGAGACTCGCCAAAATCGTGTCGATGATAGCAGTGGCGATTGTCGCCGGTGGATTGCTGCTAATGCAGGTCTTCGCGGGCGGCCGGGCGCCTGTACAGCCGATTGAATTCGATCACTGGCAGCACCTCACTAAGGAGGAAGGCCCTCAACTCGAATGCATTTTCTGCCATGAACACGCGGATAAATCCAGTCACGCCACAATTCCAAGCCTGACCACATGCATGGCCTGCCACGAGAGCACAAAGACCGATAGCCCGGAGGTGCAGAAGCTCACGGCCATCTTCGAGCAGCAGGAGCAGCCGCCCTGGAAGCGTGTATACTGGATGGAGAAGTCGGCTAACGTCTTCTTCACTCATAAGCCACATATTCGGGCCGGGCTGGACTGTGTTGCCTGTCACGGCCAGGTCGGGCAGATACATCGTATGCGGCGAGAGGT
>JBGPFL010000498.1:0-4758 GCA_041483295.1 Blastocatellia bacterium
ACAGTTCCGGCTGAAGGCGGCGTGGAAGAGCCGATGCCGCTGCCACGCGGTTATCAGGGAAAGATTTCGGCCGACGGTTCGCACATCGCTTACCGCATGAACAACTCCTGGGACGATGAACGCCGCAACTATCGCGGCGGCCAGAACCGTCCCATCTGGATTGTCGATCTCAAGACCTACGATCTGATCTCGCCGCCGTGGACCGACTCAAAGGACGTCGATCCGGTCTGGTCGGGCGAGTCGGTTTACTTCATTTCTGATCGCGATGGCGTGGCCAATGTCTGGACCTATGACACCAGGACCAGGAAGCTGACGCAGGTGACCAAGTTCACTGATTTTGATGTGAAGACGATGGACTCAGGCGGCGGCGCGGTGGTTTTCGAGCAAGCCGGCTATGTTCATGAGCTGAATCCGAAAACAGGCAAAGAGCATGTCGTGACCATCACGGCCACCGGCGACTTCCCCTGGATGATGCCGCGGTGGGAAGACATCACAAGTCGGATGGCCAACATCGCGCTCTCGCCCACCGGCAAGCGCGTAGTGGTCGAAGCTCGCGGCGAGATCTTCACGATTCCCGCCGAGAAGGGGGACGTGCGAAACCTCACCCATTCGAGCGGCTCTGCCGAGCGCGAGCCGGCGTGGTCGCCCGACGGGAAGTACGTCTCGTATTTCAGCGACAAGTCGGGAGAGTACAGACTGGTGATCGAGTCTCAGGATGGGATTACCCCTCCCCGCGAGATCGCGCTCGACCAACCGACGCACTACTACATGCCGTCGTGGTCGCCCGACTCGAAGAAGCTCCTCTTCACCGACACGAAGCTGAACGTGTGGGTGTTGGACGTGGCGACGGGCAAGGCAAAAGTTGTAGGAAACGATCCCTGGATGGTGCCGCAGCGCACACTCAACCCCGTGTGGAGTCCCGACTCGAAATGGGTCGCGTATTCGAGCCGGCTCAAGTCGATGTATCACGCGATCTTCGTCAGCGACGTCGAAACCGGCGAGGCGAAGCAGATCACGGACGGGCTTGCCGACGCGACCTGGCCTGTCTGGGATGCAAGCGGCAAGTATCTCTGGTTCCTTGCCTCCACGGACTTCGGGCTGAGATCGCAATGGCTCGACATGACCTCGTATGACCACGATGAGACCTTTGCGCTGTACCTGACGGTTCTGAAGAAAGGCGAACCGAGCCCGCTTCTTCCGGAGAGCGACGAAGACAAAGGCGTCGGAAGCGCGCCTCCCGGAGGAGGCGGCGGACCACGCGGAGGACGCGGCGGCGCAGGTGCGACGGCCGACACTGGCACAGCTGGCGATCAGACGGAACCGGCGGTGCAAGCTCCAAGAGGGCCCCGCACACCCGTTACAGTGCAGATCGACTTCGACGACTTGCAGCAGCGGATCATTCCGGTCCCGGGTGTTCCAGAGCGTCAATACTCTCAGTTGCGCGCCGGAGTCGCGGGCACGGTCTACTACCTCGAGGCAGGGGCGGCTGGACGCGGTCGCGGCGGTCCGGGGGGCGGAGCAGGCGGCAGTGAATTGCAGCGCTATCGGCTTAGCGACCGTCGAGCCGCGCCATTCGTCAACAGTGTCGCGGATTACGATGTGAGCGCGGACGGTCACAAGCTGCTCTACCGCACCGCCGGCGGCTTTGGCGGGGGACGCGGTCAAGGGGGACCGGGTGGTCCGCCGCCCGTACCCGCACTCTTCCTCGTTGATGCCGACCGGAATCCACCGCAGGCGGCGCAGGGGCGTCTCAACGTAGCGTTGCGCATGTACGTCGAGCCCAAGGAAGAGTTCAAGCAGATCTTCAACGAGGGTTGGCGCAACCAGCGCGACTACCTCTACGTGTCGAACATGCACGGCGCCGACTGGCCGAAGATGAAAGAGATGTACGGCAAGTTGTTGCCATATGCGATGCACCGCGCCGACCTCAACTATCTCCTCGACAATATGGGCGCCGAGATCGCAATCGGGCACTCGTACGTGCGCGGGGGCGACATGCCCGACGTGCCTTCGTCTCCCGGCGGGCTGTTGGGCGCCGACTTCGCGATCGAAAATGAGCGCTATAAGATTACCAGGATTTACGACAACGAGAGGTGGAACCCGGACCTGCGGTCGCCGCTCGCGTCGCCGGGCGTGGAGGTATCCGTCGGCGACTACGTCCTCGCCGTGAACGGAGTCGAGTTGAAAGCGCCCGATAATATCTACCGGCTCCTTGATGGAACTGCGAACCGGCAGACCGTGCTCACACTGAACAGCCGTCCGACCATGGAAGGCGCGAGGCAGGTGACGGTTGTGCCCGTGGCCAACGAGCAGGGGCTGCGCACGCGTGCCTGGGTTGAGCACAACCGGCGCCTGGTCGACAAGCTGTCCGACGGCCAGCTTGCCTACGTCTATGTTCCCAACACTGGACAGCCGGGGTACACCAGCTTCAACCGATATTACTTCGCACAGCAGGAAAAGAAGGGCGCGATCATCGACGAGCGATTCAATGGCGGCGGCTCGGCGGCGGACTACATCATCGATGTGCTGCAGCGCGACTTCGACGGCTACTTCAACAACGTTGCGGGCGAGCGATATCCGTTTACGAGTCCGTCGGCCGGCATCTGGGGCCCGAAGGTGATGATCATAAATGAAATGGCCGGCTCAGGCGGCGACCTGATGCCATACATGTTCAAGCGCCGGAAGATCGGCTCGCTCGTCGGCAAACGCACTTGGGGAGGCCTGGTGCATACAGCCGACACCCCAACCTTCGTCGATGGGGGATCGATGATTGCGCCGCGCGGAGGCTTCTTCGCGCGCGACGGCAAATGGGCAGTGGAGAACGAAGGCGTCGCGCCGGACATCGACCAGGAGAACTGGCCGAAGGACGTGATTGCAGGACACGATGCGCAACTCGAGCGGGCGGTGCAGGAAGCAATGCGCCTTCTCAAAGAGCACCCGGTCCAGCGGGACACCAAAGAGCCGCCGCCGCCGACGTGGGGTAAGCGTCGCGGCCCTAACTGAAAGATCTGAGCTATGCGTGGTCCCGCTCGGGTTCTTTCCGCATATTCGGTCAGCTTCGAAACCATCGACATACTAGATGAATCAACGTTCCGATTGCCCTGAGTTGCTCGATTTCTTTCCAGAGATAATCCCTCAGTGTTGCAGCGACCTCTTCACGGTACCAAGCTCTAGCACCCTGAAGAGCGTTCCCGCTGGTAAAACGGGGTTAAAAATATTCAGTAATAATGCCTTCTTTATAAGAGTAATGCTTGACACACAACATGACCGGGCGTATGATACCGCTTCTTTCTAGTCCTACGGATTCCAATTGGTCCAGTCAAGCGAAAGGTCTTGGTTTCGTTGAGCCAAAAGGAGGCCCACGATGGATTCCCAAAAGAACTTATCTACTAGTCACCGATTGTTCATCGTATCGAGTATCGTTTTAGGCACTCTCCTCTTGAGCACCTCCTTACTGACTGCGGGCGCGAGACGAAGCCAGCAAAAGAGCAGCCTGCCGATCGTGAAAGACAACACCGGCTCTTTCCGTCTTATCAACTTGGAAAGGATTGACAACCGGTTTGTGATGCGGATGCAAAACACATCCAAGAAAGCAATAACTGCTTACGGAAACGCGGTTTGTGACGTTCCAGAGTCATCGACGGACTACAGCATTGGTGACTATTCAATCCAGCCGGGGGACGTTGTTGAAATAATGATGCCCATTAAAGTTGTTGCGGACAAGTGCGACCCTGCTATAACTCAGCCAACTATAACGATTCTGGCTGTCGTTTTTGATGATCGAACTTATGGAGGTGAGTTTCGATGGGCGAAGGGCATTTTGGACAACAGGCGGGGCGAGAAAATACAATTGAAACGAATCAATGGACTCTTGACTAAAGCGTTGAAGTGGTCCGACGCTGGTGAGCCTACGGCGATTGATAGGCTTAAAACCGAGATTGAGTCGCTTCCCATCGATGAAGGGGAAGCCCCAGCCGTCCGAAGTGGCCTTTCCACGGCAAAACAGAAGGCCTCCTATCTACTTGAGGAGCTTAAGCAGTGGCATCAAAGCAGCCTAGCTGCTCAGTCGGTGCACAACATCCCTATTCGGGGGGAGTTGGCTGGAATTAACGGTCTCAAAGAAGGCATAGAAAAACTCATTAACCTCAATGAGAAGTGGATTTCCAGATACTAGCCCTCATTGAGTTCTAAGGAGCTTAACACAATGAAAGCAGTATTTGCTGCCGGTATGTTTTTGCTTGTCGGGGTCGTAAGCGTCCTCGCCTGCACAGCAAGTTATTGGTCTGCCGGGCCTGATTTTACAGGGGGTGGCAACTGTGGCGGTACCGCAGTAGTTGATAATTTTAAATACTCGTATTGGTCCGTAAAATATCCGCTGCAGGTCGGTTATACGTCCGTCACCTCCTATGGAACCGGCAAGTGCGTCGATAGTATTCCATCCCTATGCTGGCCCATCTTCCCCGACCCTCAAGCTGTAGATAATTGCTGGAAGCAAGTTGTTATCAGTCAGGGAATCGACGCGTTAGTCAGTCATTGCACCTTTGTCAGCGAGAAGGTATACCCCGAGCCAGATGGTTTGGGTCCTTCCGCCGGGCAATGCGAGGATTGCACCGCACTCAACTGCGATACCTGGATTCCTCCGGAAGGGTACACGGGATCATGCTGTATGTCCCCTATCTTACTTGATGTGGCCGGCAACGGCTTCAATCTCACAAATGCCGAAGATGGAGTGAACTTCGATCTTACCAATGACGGCGT
>JBGPFL010000499.1:0-4751 GCA_041483295.1 Blastocatellia bacterium
ATGGACCGTCGACAAGCACGCTTCACCGCGGAGGCGCAGAGGACGCAAAGGGGGCGCAGAGAATTGATCCTAGACTCTGCGCCTCCTTTGCGTCCTTCGCGCCTCTGCGGTGAACTCGACTCGAACGTCTTACAACTGCGAAATACCCGAAGGCCGCGCCTTGAAGTGCGCTAAAACTTAGTCGCACCATTCCCGGGTCGCGTCGAACCTGTGCTGAATCTTCTGGCGCCCCGAGAATCCTCAATCTAAAATGCCAGGCGTGGACTCCACCGGCGCC
Organism: Blastocatellia bacterium; assembly: GCA_041483295.1. Lineage (GTDB taxonomy): Bacteria > Acidobacteriota > Blastocatellia > UBA7656 > UBA7656 > DASYSA01. The sequence continues at coordinate 278 of JBGPFL010000499.1, forward strand.
CCCCTACCAGCCATCTCAATCCGCGGCATAACCAAACGCTACGGAAAGCTCACCGCCGTGGCCAATCTCAGCCTTGAAGTGAATCAAGGAGAGATACTCGGATTCCTCGGACTCAACGGCGCGGGCAAGACCACGACTATCCGCATTCTGCTCGACCTGCTCAGGCCCTCCAGCGGCAACGCCTTCATTCTGGGTCACGATTGTCAGGCCGACGGTCTCGAGGCGAGGTCGCTCACCGGATACCTGCCCGGTGAGATGGGAATATTCTCCCATCTAACCGGCCGCGAGGTGCTGGATTTCCTGGGAGGACTCGGCCGGCAGAAACCTGATAACCAGTACCGGCGTGAGCTTCAAGAGCGATTGGACCTGCCGGACGGGGACCTGCGCCGCAAGTTGCGCGAATACAGCACCGGCATGAAGCGAAAGCTGGGACTCCTTCAAGCCCTCCAGGCCGATTCTCCGCTGCTGATTCTCGACGAACCCACCGAAGGCCTCGATCCGTTGATGCAGGAGTCCTTCTATCAATTGTTGGCCGACCTCCAGCGGCGAGGCCGAACGATCTTCATGTCGTCGCACGTCCTCACTGAAGTCGCACGAGTGTGCGATCGTATAGCATTGCTGCGCAAAGGCGAGCTTGCGCTGCTTTCGACGGTCGAAGAGATCCGAAAGCTGGCCGCCCGACGCGTGCGAGTCTTCTTCTCGGAAGACGTGAAGGTCGTTCCCGCATTTCAGCCTGGCCACGAAGTCGTCGAAATCAACCCGCGCATCTGGATACTGCGAGTTGAAGGCTTGCTTGGGCCCTTGCTGAGCACTCTTGCAACGCTGCCGGTGAAGGACATCGAAGTCGAAGAGCCGAGACTCGAAGACGTGCTGATCAAATACTATCGCGAGGGCGCTCTATGAAAGCCCCGTTGATACTGCTTGCCTATTCGTTGAAGCGAGTCCGAACACTGATCATCGCGATGGCGGTGTTGCTTGGCATGTTTCAGGTCTTCCTGATCGTCGTCGCGGGATCGATTGAGAGCGCCGGCTCTTTCGAGCAGATGGGCGAGCTAATGCCGCCTTTTGTGCGCGAACTGCTCGGGCCATCGTTTCCGAGTTTCATGTCATTCGCCGGAATCGTCTGTCTCGGATACTTCCACCTGGCCGTGATGGGCTCGCTGGTTGGAATATCGATAGCCCTTGGGACGATGGCGACATCGGAGATCGAGACCGGCTTTATGGATTTGATTCTGTCGCGTCCGCTGGCGAGACATTGGATCGTCACGCGTTCGATCGTGTTGACGATGATCTGCACGGTGGCGGTGCTTGGAATGATGATGATAGGCACGTGGGCGGGTTTGCACGGTCTCGCGCCTCACGGCGTCACATGGCCCGCGGGGAATCTGATACTGTCGCTCGTGATCAATCTCGCACTATTGATGATGAGTTGGAGTGGAGTGGCGATGGCTATCGGCTCAGCGTCGCGACGCCGCAGCGTAGCGGGTGGCCTTGTAGGGCTGCTTGCGCTGGCGATGTTTCTTTTGGACTACGTGGCTCGCGCGTGGGCGCCTGCCGAGCGGGTCGCCTGGCTGTCGCCGTTTCGCTACTACAGTCCGTTTGACTTGATAATGGGGAGCGCGCTGTCGGGCAGGAACCTGTTGGTGCTCGCAGCCATCGCCGTTTCGGGCTTCTCACTGGCATTTGTTCTTTTCTCACGCAGAGACATCTCGCATTGAAGCCCTTGTCTTTGACTGAACAAAGGGCGATATTGCAGCGGTCCTTCTGCAGACAGACGACGCGTTGATGCGGCGGAGCCATCAAAGACAGAATGTGAGCGGAGAGATTGCAATGCCTTCAAGGCCAATTGGGGATCTGCCGGCGTCTTCCGTCTGGTTCACGTCTCCGAGAAACGTGGAGTTGCGTCCTGCAAGCGCCAGGCCTCCGGGTGAAGGCCAGGTCCGCATCGAGGCACTCTTCTCTGGTATAAGCCACGGCACGGAGATGCTTGTCTATCGCGGAGAGTGTCCCGCCGGTCTCACGCTCGATTCGGCTCTTCCTACACTCCCGGGCGACTTCAACTTTCCGATCAACTACGGCTACGCAAGCGTCGGGCGAATCGTGGACGCCGGCCGCGATGTCGGCGGATTGGCCGAGGGCGACCTCGTCTTCGCGTTCAACCCGCACCAAACCTGCTACACGGTTCCCATCAACGCCGTCATCAAGCTTCCCCAGGACCTTGATCCGCGCATCGGGGTCTTCGCAGCCAATCTCGAGACCGCCGTGAATGCATTGCTTGACGCTGCGCCTCGTCTTGGAGAACGCGTTGTCGTGATCGGACAGGGTGTCGTGGGCTTGCTGATTACCCAACTGGCGCGAAGAGCAGGCGCAAGCCTTGTGGTTACCTCCGACCTGCATGAGAAGCGCAGGCGGTTGTCGCAAACTGCCGGGGCCGATCTGGTTGTGGACCCTGCAACAGAGAGTCTGTCTGAGCGCGTATCCGCCTTGACTCGAGGAACAGGCGCCGATGTCGTGATAGAGGTGAGCGGACAGCCGCAGGCTCTCAATGATGCGATTGCGGCGGCCGGGTTCGAAGCTCGAGTTGTGGTCGTTTCGTGGTACGGTACGAAGCGAGCCGACCTGGCGCTGGGAAGCGACTTCCATCGCAAGCGCCTGACGCTGAAGAGTTCACAGGTGTCGAGCCTTGACCCGTCTCTGAGTGCGAGGTGGTCTCTTGTTCGCCGGCGCGAGCTGGCGGTCCGATACCTCGCCGAACTATCTTTGGATGAATGGATCAGCCATGTGCTGCCGTTCGATCGGGCGGCGGAGGCTTACCGGCTCATCGACGAGCGGCCCGCCGAGATCATACAGGTTGTTCTGGACTATGAATGTCCTCAGAAGTAGGCAGTAAGCAGTAGGCAGTAAGCAGTAGGCAGTAAGCAGTAGGCAGTAAGCAGTAGGCAGTAAGGAGTAAGCAGTAAGGAGTAAGCATAAGCAGTAAGCAGCAGCAGAAGGAGCAGTCAGAAGGGAGTAAGGTAGAAGCGCAATACCAGTAGTGCCGACTGAACTTCTCAGTCTGCCTACAGCCTACTGCCTACAGCCTACTTCCTCCGAGGTGAGTGCAGATGTTTGAGATAGGCATTACTGATGAATTCGAGGCGGCGCACTCGCTGAGCGGTGACTTCGGCGCGGCGGCGCGTCTCCACGGGCATACTTACAAGGTTGAGGTCAGGGTCGAGGCTCGCGATGTAGACACAACGGGAACGTTCTATGACATTGGACGGCTTCGTTCTGAGCTGCGTTCAGTTCTGGAGGCCCTCCATTATCGCAATCTCAACGACGTTGCAGAGTTGGTAGAAATGAATACCACGGCAGAGGTTGTCGCGCGTTACATCTTCAAGAGTCTGGCTGCGGGCGTGAGGGCGGCGGGAGTCGAAGCGCTCAAGGTGACTGTGTGGGAGTCCTCTTCATGCTTTGCTTCTTACCGGGAGTCATTCGACAAATGATCTCGATCCGATTACAGACATCGTCGCAGGTCTGTCCCCAGCCTGGAAGCGACACTGCCAGCTCGCGGCTGCGGTGTCCGAATTCCTCTCTCATACCGGCGTCGGCTGCAAGCGTTCTTATGGCGCCTGCGAGAGCCGCTGAATCTGCGAGCGGTACGATCAGAGCATTCTCTCCCTCACGGAGGATTTCACCGGCCGGTCCTGTGCGAGTGGCAACGATTGGCAGGCCCGCATGCATGGCCTCGGCTAACACAATGCCGAATCCCTCGTACAGTGAAGGGAACGTGAAGATATCGGCTCGCGAATAGAAGGCGCCCAGGTTTTCGTGAGCGAGAGCACCGTGAAATGTGACTCTGCCGCCCAGACCCAAAGCATTCACCTGCCTCAGCAACTTCTCATAGTACCGCGGTTCAAAGCTCACGTCTCCGACCACCTCGAGTCTAAGCGGAAGGTCCCGGAGCAACCCCAGGGCTGCAATCAAGTGCTCGAGCCCCTTGAGGCGCACACAGTTTCCGACGAACAGGAGCCTTAGCGGCCCTGCTTCCGTCTTACCTGGTTCGCGATGCATGTTCGAAAGCGGAGCCGATCCCGGAGGCGCCACCAGGATGCGCTCGCTGCTGCCGACCAGTCGCTCAACCTCGACCCTGATGAAGTCGCTCACCGCCACGATCAGTTGAGCCGACCGCAGCACTAGCTGCTCAGCTATTCGGCATATGAACCTGGCGGGCGGCTTCATTTCGCGCCACCTGACCTGGTGAACTATGATGACGACTGGTACCCTCGCGAAAAGCCAACACACAACGTTGAAGAGCAGGGTAGTGGGATGAGCCCATCCATCTACGAGCACAACGTCATACTTCCTTCTTGCGACTCTGAGCAACAGCCATGGAGAAATGACCGCGCCCCCGATGAGGCCGGCGAAATAGGGCAGGTCCGGAATCGTTGCCAGCTCCAGCCGAAAGCCCCGTTCAGCCAGGCTCTCGGCCAGC
>JBGPFL010000500.1:0-4732 GCA_041483295.1 Blastocatellia bacterium
CACCAACCGACCTCCTGACCACCGGCAACCGGATATTGTCACTGCCTTCTGGATACCTCTTGCACACTGCCCACTCCATACTTGCCTACCTCTTGCTCCCCACTGCCTACTGCCTACTGCATACTGCCTGCTCCTCCTGCAAACGGCTTCGGGTTCACCGGCGCGCCCGGTTTGACTCTTTGCATGCCTTCGGCGACGACGGTTTCACCCGCTTTCAATCCCTCTTCGATAATCCACAATCCACCGATGCGTTCGCCCACTTTGACGATGCGGACGTTGACCTTGCTATCGCTGTCCACGACACCGACCTGGTAGCTTCCTTGCAGCTCGATAACCGCTCGCTGTGGAACCAGCAGCGCGCCTTCCCTCAGACTGGTCACCGCGCGGACTCGGCCATACTGCCCGGGCCGCAGACTATTGCCGCTGTTCGGGAAGATCCCCGCCAGCCGAATCGTGCCGGTCTTTTGATTGACCTCCCGGTCGGCAACGAAGAATTTCCCTTTTTTTGGATAGGTTGTCCCATCCGCGAGGACCAACTCAAGTTCGAGCTTCCTGGCCGCGGCATCCCGTTGACTCTGAGTCGGGTTGCGTTCGGTGAAGGCAAGGTATTCCTGCTCGCTGAGGGTGAAGTAGCACTTGATCGGATCGAGCGTAGAAACCGTAGTAAGAGCGGGCCCGCTAGGGCTGACCAGGTTGCCGACCTGGGCCTGGGCGATTCCAGCGATGCCATCAATAGGAGATGCGATCCTGGTGAACCCCAGATTGAGCTCGGCCGTTGCAACAGCCGCCCTGGCTGCCTCGACCGTCGCCCTCGCAGCTATGATCGCTGCCTTTGCCATCTCGACCCCGGCGCGAGCTGCACTCATCTGCGCCTTCGATGAGAGATTGGCTTGAATCGCATTGTCCATCTCCTGAGTGGTGATCGCCTTTTGCTGTGCGAGCGGAGTGTAGCGGTCCACGTCGAGTTGGGTCTTGCCCTGATTCGCCTCAGCCTGCGCGAGTTCGGCCTGGGCGTGCAAGAGCTGCGCGTTTGCCTGTGATACCTGTGCCTCGGCCTGCGCGAGACTTCCCTTCGCCTGATCGAGCGCGGCCTGAAGCGGCCGAGGATCGATCTCGAATAACAATTGGCCCTTCTTTACAAACCCACCTTCCGTGTAGTTCTTGCTGAGCAGGTAGCCCGCAACTTGTGCCTTGATCTCCGAGTTCACCATTCCGTCCAGCGTGCCAATCCATTCGCTGTAGATCGGAACGTCCTTCTGCTCGACCTTCATCACCTCGACGTCAGGGGGACTCGTCTGCGCCTGCCCAGTCGCCTTGGAGCAGCCGGCGGCTACGCACAGAGCGACCATAATTACGAAGAGCGCACCGGATCTTTCGAAGCTTCGTTTGAACATCGCGTTAACAAACACCGAATCGACCACCTGTCTCGTCAGCGTCATCTTTGACCTTATCTCCATTACCAATCCACCTCGTACTCATCTCTACACGGATACTGTAATGGATTCGGTCGAAGGACGCATCATGTTATGGACCTCCAACTCCAGTGACGGAGTGACTCGTTTGGCCATCAAATCGAGTTGATCTCGCTCTTCTCCGGATAGGAAAGTCGCGCTGGATCTCTACGAAGCCAGCGACCGACCTCGCGGATCTCCCGCGCTTGCATTTTCTTGCCCGATGCGCCCGTCAGCCTTCCTTCGATCCACAATTCGAAAGGTTGTCGCAAGCGGTATTGGCTGGACCGCACTATGGACGCAGGCATAGACTGACTTTTTCTCAATCAGTCGCTTCGGCGGCCGTGCGAGGTCGGGAGTGAACGCAGCGATCTCCCAGAGTCAAGAATAAGTTGTGGAGAAAGAACGTATGAAGAAGCGTAAGCTCGGAAACTCCGGATTAGAAGTCTCCCCACTAGCCTTTGGAGGGAACATCTTTGGATGGACAGTCGATGAGCCAACCTCGTTCAAGTTACTAGACGCCTTTGTGTCGTCCGGATTTGAGTTTATCGATACCGCGGATAGGTACTCCAGGTGGGCGCCGGGTAATCAGGGCGGTGAATCCGAGACCATTATTGGCAAATGGCTCAAACGCAGTGGGAATCGGAACAAGGTCCTCGTCGCCACCAAGGTTGGAATGGAGATGGGTCCGGATAAGAAAGGACTCTCAAAGCCCTATGTTCTGCGTTCAGTGGAGGACTCGCTGAAGCGCTTGCAGACGGACTACATCGATCTGTACCAGTCACATGCCGACGACCCCGACACGCCTCTGGAAGAGACTCTGGGAGCTTACGCACAACTGATTGAACAGGGTAAGGTCAGGTCGATTGGCGCTTCGAACTACACGGCGGAGCGACTCTCACAGGCGTTGCAGGTCAGCAAGAAAAATGGATTGCCCAGCTATCAAAGCCTCCAGCCTCTGTACAATCTCTATGATCGTGCCGACTATGAAGGGACGCTTGAGCCAGTCTGCCGCGAAAACGGTTTGGGCGTGATCCCCTACTTCGCGTTGGCGAGCGGGTTTCTCACGGGTAAGTATCGTTCGGAAGGTGATCTATCGAAAAGCGCCCGAGGCCAGGGAGTCAAAAAGTACCTGAATGAGCGGGGCATGCGAATTCTCGATGCCCTGGATCAAGTAGCAAAGCGACACGACTCAACTCCCGCGAGGGTCTCTCTTGCCTGGCTGATCGCGTGCCCGGGCATCACTGCCCCCATTGCCAGCGCGACAAGCTTAGAGCAATTGAATGATTTGATCGAAGCAACAAGACTCGAATTGGATCAGTCTTCAATAAACTTGTTGAATGAGGCTAGTGTGTGAGTTGTGCGTTGTCCGTTGTTAGGAGTTTCGACCGGCGCACAGGGGTTTCATCTCGCGCAGCTCTCTGCGCAACCTTTGCGTCCTCGGCGCCTCTGCGGTGAATCCTCCTGCGCAACATTCACAGCCCGGAGAACCTAAGCGGCTCGCGGCCAACTGTCCAACCGCGCGTTGACAGGCATTCTAAAGCTCACCGCAGCGCAAGGATCGAGCACCGGCTTCTGCTCGCCGACTCCAACCGCCTTGATGCGACCCTCGACCTTCGGTGAGATCGTTCCCATCTTCTGAATCGCATCGATCAACAACTGGAAGTCCGCCGGTCCTTCGTTAGGCTTCACTAGCACGTCCCCGTCCGCGATCCCTTTGAAGTCGTACCCATCCCCGCCGCTGAAGGTGTACGCGTTAACGGCAATCGTATAGGTCTTCGCTGCATCGAGCGGCGCACTCCCGATATCGACCCTCATCACGCGCGAGCCGACCGGCTTAGACGGATCATACTCGAAAGCCATCCCGGAGATCTGGGGGAAGCGGCCGTCCTCTTCTCCGGCGGCGCTCACACCATTCTCGAGGAGTTGCTTGATTTTCGCGCCGGTGATTCGAACCTTCACCAGGTTGTTCTTGTTCGGAAGTATCGTCAGAATGTCTCGTCGTGTTATGTCGCCCGGACCATAGGTCTTGTCTGAGCGTATTCCGCCGCTATTAACAAGAGCAATGTCGGCTCCGAGCGATTGGCGATAGACATCAGCAAGCAGATTCCCGAAATTGCATTCGCCGCGTCGAACGAAGGCCGAGCGGGCTTCCAGTTCGACGAGCGAGTCACCGATCTTTTCTTCCAGGCCGGGGTATATCTGTTTGAGCCGGTCTTCGTACTGGGCGACGACTTTGGCGACGTCGGCATCGCCGGCAACGCTATCGTAAACAGGCAGCGCCCACCAGTCGACTGACTTGAGGTAGAAGCGGCGTCCTGCTGCGCGGCGGGCCACGTGCAGATCTATTCGGCCAAGGTTGCGCCCGTCGGATCCCATCTTGGAGATATGAGCGCGCCCGGACATCGCCTGCAGCAATTCGTGGTCGTGCCCTCCGGCTACGAAGTCGATGTCGGCCTCTCGTGCAAGGCGCTTGTCTTCGCACATCGACAAATGGGTCAAGGCGATGATGACGTCCGCGCCTTTTCGTCGCAGTTCGTGTGACAGTCGCGTGCCCGCCGCAATCGGATCGGTAATGCGAACGTCACCGCCCGACCTCGCTTTGGTGGCGGTTTCGGTTGTCAACAACCCGAAGATTGCAACTCGCACGTCTCCAAATTTGCGGATGATGTAGGGCTGCACAAACGGTTTGCCTGTCTGCTTGTCAAAGACGTTAGCCGCCGTGTAGGCGAAACGCGACTCTTTCATTCGATCGCGCAGCACGTCGATGGTGAAATCAAACTCGTGGTTGCCGAGCGTGGCGATGTCCAATCCGGCAGCATTGAGCGTATCGATCATCTGTTTGCCCTTGAACTCGCCCGAGGCGAGAGAAGGCGATATGAAGTCACCGGCAAGCACGAAGAGCGTATTTGATGACCGGACACGTTCTGCTTTCACCAGGGTCGCCACCCGCGCCAGGCCTCCGTGTTTATTGTTATCGACGGGAGAGATTTCGTAGACGTCGTTGAGTTGAAGGATGGTGATCGTAGTTGTCGGCGAGGACGGCTTCTGAGCGCTCGTCCCAGCAGGTAACAGCACGAGGACGCAGAAGACGCAGAGGATTGTTCTTCGCATAGCCACTCCTTCGGGGTCGAGAGTCTCGATGGTGAATCCCGAAATAGAAAGACGGCATCCAACGGGGAAATGTGAAGCGGGCCCGCCGAACTAATATCTAACATCCCCGCCCCGAATCAACTCTGGCGATTTGATTCGTCAAACAGTCTCGTCGTACTTTCGGTAAC
>JBGPFL010000501.1:0-4726 GCA_041483295.1 Blastocatellia bacterium
AGCGAGTGACCGACCTCGACCCTAACAGCATGCGCCAGTTGGCGGATACCCTGTCGCAAAAGCTGAAGTCCGGCGTTGTCGTGCTAGGTCAGGTTTCTGATGGTAAAGCATCTCTGGTCGCACGCGTGACTGATGATCTCACTAAGAGGCTCAATGCGGGCCAGATCATTCGCGAGGTCTCAGCAATCATAGGCGGAAAAGGCGGCGGCCGCGCCGACATGGCAACGGGCGGCGGCTCCCAGCCGGAGAAGCTGGACCAGGCGCTCGAGGCGAGCTACGAGATTGTGGGTCGGATGGTCACCGCCGGCTAGGCGGTCCACCTCGCTCGGAGCAATCAGGTTCGGTAGCTCCGTCGTCGCAAGATATTCATAGCCTTGCTGCAACAGAGATCGGTGACCGGCGTCTCTCTGTCTCAAAGAAGAGTCCACCAAACATTCGCCGGTCTGACTCCTGGCCGACGCCCCTTCCTGCTAACGACGCGGTGTCCCCCCGACGGGAACATCTTCGCCACCAGGTTCAGTTAGGGATCAAGGTGCGATTCTAGGCTTAACCCGTACGACGGCTCTGCAGGTGACGTGACGGGAAGTCACCCGCAGAGCCATAACCACAGGACGTCCACGCCTATCGAAAAGAGTCCTTATTCGTTTGGCGCTGGTGTCTTCGTTAAGCAGCCGATCTCCTCAAAGCGTAAAGTTGAATGTTATGGTGCCGACTACCTGGACAGGCACTCGGCTAAGCAGTGTGGGGTTCCATTTCCACTGCGTGGCTGAAGCAACGGCCGCTTCTCTCAGCAGGGCGTGTCCCGATAGCGCTCGCGCTGAGGTCACATTGCCCGTTTGATCGACCACAACTTCAACCACGACCACGCCACTCACCCGCGCACACCTTGCCAGTGGCGGATAGACCGGATTGACTCTTCTGATCGCAGTGCCCTGCAGCACGCCGCCCGAGCGCACCACCTGAGTGCGTGGTTGTGGTTGAGGTTGCGCCGGTTCCTCTTTCTTCTTTTCCGGCTGCGGCGGTTCAGGTTGTCTGCTCCGCTCGGGGACCTCACCAAGGCCACCCACTACGCCGTGATCGCTTCCAACGCCCGGACCGGTCGGTCCATTCGCACCAGGATCGATCACGGTGCCAACAATCGGCGGCAGGGTGACTCGAGAGGTGTCGCTCACATGATCTGGCGACTTCACCTGCGCGACCATCTCGTTCTGCTGCCGCGAGGCCTGCTGAATCGACTCCCGCTTTTGCTCATGGCGAGGCGGGGTTCCGCGCAGTGGCGGCGGCGGTGGCGCTAATGAAATGAATTTTTCCGTGTCACTGAGACGGGCATCATAAGACCACACGCCTCCCACTACCACGAGAGCGAGCGCAGCAATCCAGACTGCCGCGGTCACACTGAAGTACCTCAACCTTGTCTTCCTTCGCTTTGCCGATGACGAAACTACCAGTTGATCAAACATCGATGCCTCCGAATGCGCTCTTGGGTTGGCTTGCACGCGCCGACGTAGTTAGCCGTCGCCGCCACAGTTACAGAACGAAGTTGAATGTGATTGTACCGACAACCTGCACGGGTACCCCGTTGAGTCTGGTTGGGTTCCACTTCCAGCCTCGAGCAGCGTCTTCCGCCGCTTTTCTCAACAGAGCAGGCCCGGAGAGCGCGCGGGCCGAGAGGACACCGCCTGCTTCATCGACCACGACTTCGACGACCACCGGACCGCAGGTGTGAATCTCTTTGGCAAGCTTTGGATATGGCGGCTCGACCCTCCTCACTGCCGTACCCTGCAGCACGATAGAGATTCGGGGCGTCGTTGTCGGCGTCGGCGGCGGCTCTAATTTCCTTGGCACGGGCTGCGGCGTGGGCTCAGGAGGGGGCGCTGTGCCACCAGGAGGCGCTCCAGGCACGCCGTCGGGTGGGCCGTTGGGGTCACCGTCAGGATCGCCTCCTGCTACTGTGAGCCCGTGTCCAGGCCCGCTGCCACCGCCAACAATGACATCAACTGGCGGCAGATTTGATGGCAGAGGGATCTCCCTGGGCGCCTCCTTCGGAGTCGTAAGTGCTCCGGGCTGCTGGTCTGACGTCTTGTCTGGGGTTTTCGGCGCGGCCGGCCCATCCTGTGGGGTCACTGGCAAGAGCAGTACCAATTTCTCAGGTTGTCCGTACTGATCGCTCAGCCGGCCATCGTAAGCAAGCACACCCGCCACGACTGCTGCCATCATTCCAGGCACCCACACTGCAGCGGTCACCGCGAAGCATAACCACCTGCGTTTGTTCTGTCTCTTCCTGGAAGAGGATTCGATCAATTGTTCAAACATTTCTTCGACCTCCGATCTGATTCCACACACTACGGCCCTCGCGCATCACGCGCGTTCTCTTCAAACGGACTGCTGCTCTGCTATAAGCGAGCCGGTAGCCGGCTGGGCCCGGCGCTTAACTGACAAGTACGGTAAGCGACAAGTGAGGTGTCTGTTTATTGACTCCTGTGACTTAGACACCCCCTTCGATGGGTTTGTTCCTGCGCCGTACGGCAGCACTTGTCTTCCAGCTTCTCGTTGTGGCGCAAGCTTGAGCTTTGCGCTACTCTTACCCGACTGAATTCACTTGAACATCTTTTTTCACGAAGGCCCGACCAATGATACGAATTTTTCTGAAACTACTGGACGACGGGTTACCCGCCCCGCGCTATGAGCACGAAAACGACGCGGGCTTCGATCTGCCCAGCCGAGTGGATCTCTTGCTTGCGCCCGGCGAGCGTGCAACCATCCCGACAGGAATTGCCCTGGCGATACCATCAGGGTTCGCGGGATTTGTGCTCCCCAGGAGCGGGTTGGCGTCCCGCCACGGCATCGCGCTGGTCAACTCGCCTGGCCTGATTGACGCGGGATATCGCGGCGAGGTCGCAGTGGTAGTCATCAATACCGACAGGCAAGAAGCGTTTCAGATCAGACGCGGCGACCGCATCGCACAGCTCGTCATTCAACGAGTCGAAGAAGCCACGATTCTCCAGGTTGATGAACTCGATGAAACCTCGCGGGGCGCCGGCGGATTCGGAAGCACCGGCAAATCATCTGGTCTTTCCGGCTGATTACCTCCGATTGCGCCTCGGCATCGCGGCCGGCCAATGTTTGTCGCGCGCGCCGGGTCTGATAGGATAGCGCGCTACTATTCTTCATTCTCAAGGAGGCCCATGAACGAGAAGGGTGATCGCAGAAACTTCATCAAGTCGGCCACTGCGGGCGCCGTTGCCGCGGGGCTCACCTTACGAGGCGCTTCGGCATCGGCGCGCATTCTGGGAGCAAACGACCGCATAGTCGCCGGTTTCATAGGCACCGGCCGAATGGGCGAGTCAAATCTGAGGGACTTCATCAAACAGAGCAACGTTGACGTGGCCGCCGTATGTGACGTCTATGCCCCAAATCTCGAGAAGGCCGTGGCACTCGCGCCCAGGGCGGCGAAGCTGACCGACTTCCGCCGACTCTTGGACCGCAAGGAGATTGACGTGGTCGTCGTCGCAACTCCCGATCACTGGCATGCGCTTCCGATGGTGATGGCCTGTCAAGCAGGCAAGGACGTCTATGTTGAGAAGCCTATCTCATTGACGATCGATGAGGGCCGCAAAATGGTGGAGGCGGCGCGCAAGTACAATCGAGTGGTCCAGGTCGGAACCCAGCAGCGCTCAGGCATCCACTTTCAGAAGGCAGTCGACATAATCCGGAGCGGAAAGATCGGCAAGGTGAGCTTTGTGCGAACCTGGAACTTCGGCAATCAACATCCGAATGGTATCGGCAATCCGCCCGACAGCGATCCGCCAAAGGACCTGGAGTGGGATCTGTGGCTCGGACCAGCGCCCAAAGTCCCGTTTAACGCAAATCGCTTCGGCGTATTCCCGGATCGCTGGTCGAGCTTCCGCTGGTTCTGGGACTACGCCGGCGGGATGGTGACCGACTGGAGCGTGCACTTGATCGACATAGTTCAGTGGGCAATGGGAGTCGACTACCCGCACACGATATCGGCGACCGGCGGGAAGTTCTACCTTCAAGACAATCGCGACACTCCCGATACGATTATGGTCACCTACGAGTATCCGGGATTTGTCTGCACCTATGAGAATCGCGAGTGCAATGGGAACACCATAAACGGCAAGGGGTACGGGATAATGTTTCACGGCACCGACGGAACGCTCTTTGTGGATCGCGGCGGACTCGAGGTGATTCCGGAGAAGCGCAGAGAATCGCAGAACAAGATGGTCGATCGCACGGAGCCGATCAAGGTCGAGAATTCGAACGACCAGCATGAGGCTCACGTCCGTAACTTCCTCGATTCGGTTAAGTCCCGCCAGAAACCGATCTGCGACATAGAGATCGGGCATCGCACGACAAGCGCGGCGCTACTTGCCAACATTGCATACAGGTCACGGCGCCGTATCGTGTGGGACGGGAAGAGCGAGGAGATCATAGGCGATCGGGAGGCCGGCAGGCTCCTGGCCAAACCTTATCGCAAGCCGTGGTCGTTGAAGGTTTAGACCCCGACATTTCAGGAAGAGGCGAAAGCTGCACTGCTTCCGGCCCTAGAGTGGTGTGTGCCAGTGAGTTGGTGCGCGGTTGTGCCCTCGGGCTAAATCCCAGATCCTAAATCCTAGATCCTTCCCCCCTAGCAGGATGCTGAAAAACTCCGTTTCGCCACTAAGACACGAAGACACTAAGCAACACGAAGTCAATGAATACAGCG
>JBGPFL010000502.1:0-4714 GCA_041483295.1 Blastocatellia bacterium
AAGGCGAGTCTATTCCATCTACCCTGGGGTTATCAACTACGTTGGAGTTCTTTGCGTCCTGGCCGGACTCGTCTCAAGCCTCGCCGCGTCAAGGAGGTGATTAAGAATGGGACTAGAACCCTGTACGGGCGGGCCTCCGTGCCCGCCCCTGAGTCAAGAACCATGCACTGTCAGGGGCGGCCACGGAGGCCCGCCCGTACAGGGTTCTAGTCCCATTCTTAATCACACCCCTGACGCGGCGAGGCTTGCGACGAGTCCGGCCAGGACGAAAGCACTCTAACGTAGTTGATAACCCCAGGCTCGATGGAATAGACTCGCCTTCTTTCAGCCTTGAGCTTGCTCGTATTACACGTCAAAACAAGGAGGACTAATGGCAGGAGAGACTGTTGAGTTTTCAAGCAATGGCGGCACAACCAGCGGGTATCTCGCCACGCCCGCTTCGGGAAAGTGGCCAGGGGTTATTGTGATTCAAGAGTGGTGGGGGCTGGTGCCGCATATAAAGGATGTATGCGATCGCTTTGCGGCGGCTGGTTACGTTGCGCTGGCGCCGGACTTCTATCACGGTAAGTCGGCGAAGTCGCCCGACGAAGCGGGCAAGCTGATGATGGCGATGCGCATCGATCAAGCGGAGAAGGATCTGCGGGGCGCGACCCAGTACCTGCTGGCTCACGAAGCGACGACCGGCGATAAGGTTGGGACCGTCGGATTCTGCATGGGAGGCGCGCTGTCGTTATATGCCGCGACCAGGAATCCACAGGTCGGCGCATGTGTGATCTTCTATGGCGGCCATCCAAATGTGAAACCCGACCTGGAGCAGCTTCAGGCGCCGGTGCTTGGGCTTTACGCGGAGCGCGATGGCTTCGTCACTCCGGAAGTCGCACGCACTCTCGAGCGCAGACTGAAGGAGCTTGGCAAGAGTTGCGAGATTCACATCTATCCCGGCGCGGATCACGCATTCTTTAACGACGAACGCAAAGAGGTGTACGACCCCGCGGCCGCCGAAGACGCGTGGAAGCGAGTGATCAAGTTCTACGAGGAACACCTGTAATGCAAAGTGAGGCGCAGGACATTCCATTACGGGCAATCTGGAACAACCGACCAACCCACGGAGAATAGCGGTTGGGAAGGAGGATCTCGAAATTCGAAATTCGAAATTCCTAATCCCTCTTCCCAACCCCTATTCTCCTTAATGTCAGCGGTGCACCCGAACGGCCGACGCTATCGCGCCTGCAGTGTCTTCAGTATCTCAATGCACTCGATCATCGCGCGCCCGCCGTGATAGCCCGCCTTCCACGGCTGGGCCTTGTCGCCTTGAGTCGTGCCGTCGGGCAGGACGTCCGCGTGCCATTCGCCATTCTCCCAGTCGACCTGATACTTCTCCACGAAGGCGAAGGTCTTCTCAAAGACCGACCGATACTTCTGTTCTCCGGTCATCCGGTACATGCGGAGCGCGCTCACCAGCGTTTCAGCCTCGACCCACCAACTCTTATTTCGCGTGTCCGCGGGCCGGTTGAACGGGCCGCTGTAGAAGAAGCCGCCTCTCTCCTGATCGTAGCCGTACTTCAACGAATAGTCCCAGAGCGCGCGAAACATGTCGAGCAGCGGATAGGGCGACACTCCTGCGGCTTCACACGCATCCATCACCAGCCATACATTCTCGATGTCGTGTCCGTATGAGACCCGCGCGTAGTCTGCGTCCAGCCTCGGCGTCCAGTCGCGTTCGTACTTGTCGGTGCAGGCGCCCAGGTTCTTTCGCACGACGGCGTTGCTCTCGATGGCGAGCAGTTCGAGCAGCCGTTCGCGTGCAATCGGCGAGCGGCTCGCGCGATAAAACGTCGCCATCGCTTCGAGCAGATGAAGGTGCGTGTTCATCAGCTTGAGGCCGTTCAGGCCGGCGCCCATGTATGACTCATCCCCGGGTGAAGGAGTCGTCCAGTCTTCGTTGAAGAACTCGACGTATCCGCCATGTGACTTGTCGTGCGACTTTGCGTCAATCAGCTCAAAGAGCCGAATCGCGAAATCCAACGCTTCTCTCTTCGCGGTCGCAAGATAGTACTCAGAGATCGCGTAGAGCCCGAACGCCTGGCCATAGAGGTGCTTCTTGCTCTTCAGCTTCTGACTTCCGGTCGCGTCTACTTCCCAATAGAAGCCGCCGTACTTCGCGTCCCACATCTTCTCTTTGAGGAAGCGGTAGCCCAGGTCGGCTGCCTCGAGGTACTGTTTGCCGCCATAGCCAGCCCGGGCCATCCGTGAGAACAGCCAGACGTTGCGGGCCTGAGAGACAATCATCTTCGTGCCGGGCCCTTTCGGTTCGCCCTTTGGCCCAAAGTTGATTGTGTAGCCTCCGTTCACGCGGTCCAGACTCTTCGACAACCAGAAGGAGGCGATGTTGTCCTTGAGGATCTTCTCGAGTCTTGGGACGTAGGTCCTGGCGAGCGCGGCGTTGTCTTGAGCGAACGCCGCGCTCGGACTGATCACGAGAAGGGCGAGTGTCACGGCCAGTCCCCGGCGGAGTCGATTGTTGGTCATGCCTTTTCCTTCGAAGGATGTGGACAAACCGGTTGATGCCGCGAAGACACTAAGCCGCACTGTCCTTCAGTGTCTCGGTGTCTTCGTGGCAAAGAGGCAGTTCATGCGCAGCCGGTTAGACGATATGAGTACTCTTGCGCAAAAAAGCATCCGACCACGACCTCCGACCCCTGACCCTGACCCCTGTCTATGCCGCACTCCTGCGTGGTCCGTTCGGTTCACCAACTCTTGATAGCGGTCCACGCGACCATGATCGAGATTATGGTGTAGAAGGCCGAGCATAAGACGAGCGCTGCCTTACGCCAAATTGGAGCTTGAAGCTCGCGAGGTAGCAACCTGGTGTTCACCATCAAGACTTGAACACCGGCAACCGCCAAAACGAAGCCGGCTACATTCGCAAGAAACTTGAACAGGGTCATGGCGTTGCCCCAGTTTACGGCGATCATGCCCCATACGGTGAAGCCGAGCAGCAAGCCATAGTAGATCTTTCTTATGTCGCCGCCCTGCCAGGCGCGAGCCTTGTTGCTTCCTACCCAGATGATGTCGGTGATGGTCCGGATAAGAATGTCGGTGTTGCCCATGTGGGTCGAAAAGAGAATCCAGAAGCCGTTGAGCAGCGCCAGGATCCAGAATCCGCTCCACAGGTGTTCGGCCAGATATTGAGCTTGAAAAGCGCCCGCGGCTATGCCGGACATGTTGGTGCCATGCGGAATGATCGCTGTGGCCAGGTTCACATTGAGGAACATCCCGAGGAAGCAACCAAGACCCCAAAGCCACACCTGGTCGGCATTCAGATATTTCCACCAGACGTTCCAGCGGCGCATGTTCTCGGCGTTGATCGGGAAGACCTTGCCCACGTGCGACAGCTTGATCTCTTTCGACCCGAATGCGCTCGGGATCGCTCCGACCTTTGCGCCCATCCCGAATCCCTTGTCGCGCACCCAGTTGGTGATAGTCAGGTTGCCGATGCCCCCTGATCCCGCCGTCGCCGCCAGCGCACCCAACAACATCAGGTCCACGCCGCCAGGGATGCTCCCGAAGGAGAAGAACCCGGCGAACGTTCGGCCCCAAACCGAGAGCGGGACAAAGAAGATATTGACCGTCAGGAGAAAAACAAAGATGTAGGCAAGCATCGCCCACGACGCGTATTCGAGCATCCGCTCGATAGTGCCTCCGAACAGCAGGATCAGAAGTCCGAATCCGATGACTCCGTAAGTGATGAGCAGAAGTCTCGTCGCATCGGGAGCGCCAGGCAAGTGGCTGGTGAAGGCCGCGAAGAGCACGGGAGCGCATGCGGCGGCCAGGGCCGGCACTCCCAGTTGCACGGCGGTGAGCAGCACGTAGAACGTCGCCCAGAAGCGCGAGCTCGGCCGGAGCCTCATGATTCCGCTGAAGATCGGCTCGCCGGTGTAGAGCGTGTACCGGATGGCTTCGAGGTTGAAGATCAGTTGGAGCGCGATGGCCAGCGTAGCAATCCAGAAGACCGAGGTTCCGAACTGCACGCCCATCGCGGGTCCTACGAGCCACTCTCCGCCGCCTATCGACGTGGCAAGCAGGATTGCGCCCGGGCCGATAGTCTTGAACATGTTCTTAGAGGAGAAAGGCAGAGGTTCTGGGAGTTCGTCCTCACCCCAGGGGGGAAGGCTTCCCGGCCTGAGGGCCTTGGGATCAAGTTCTGGCTTGGATTTCATGGTCTCCCGGTTGTGTTGTGTGACGTTGTGATTGCGAGGCGCCGGCCCCAGGGAATGCCACCGAGTCCGACTCCGCAGTCTCGCTCCGAGTTGCTTGTCTGCACATCGCCCTTCTGCCAGCGGCTTCTCGGGCGAGGTGTCGCGCAAGCTTAATAAAGGAGAGAGAGGAAGTCAAAAGAACCGCGCAACGGCGAGGGATCGTCCAGCGAACCAACGCCGGCACTTCGCCGCACTTCGGTCAAAGGCCGCTCCATCCTTGGCCGTTCGCCCTCAAAGGCGTTCAAGCAGTACGCGCCACGGGGGATTCTTTCTTGTGCTGGCGTCCCCTTTCGATCTCACGCTGGCGGGCCCTGTCGATCTTACGACACGCTTCACACATCCTTCGTCCGCTAACAGCGCGTTTGCTGCCACAGCGTGTGCACAGCCCTTGAGCTATCAGTCTGCGGCGCCGTCGCTTCGTACGTGCGCTGGATTTCTGCAAGTCGATCTCCCGG
>JBGPFL010000503.1:0-4703 GCA_041483295.1 Blastocatellia bacterium
CAAGAAGCAGTCGGGTCACCTCCCGGTAAATCTCCGCTCTTACATCGCGGTCCATCACAGAGCGAGCCTGATCGGTCAGGCGGTCGAGATCTTCGTTCGTGTAAGTGCCGATAAAGAGATCACGATTTCTGGAATGAAAAAGAACATAGGTGAAATTGTCAGGGTCGGGATAATCCGCAAACCAGTCCCGGCCCGCCATAGGAACCATGCGCAGCCGTAGCGCCCTCTGCATCTCCTCGGGACCCGAGTAGTGGAACTCCGCCCTCACACCAATCTCAGCCAGATCGTCCTTAAGGCATTCAACCGCGGAGCTTACCGACTGCGGCCACCATATTTCGGTATCAAACCCGCCGGTGTACCCCGCTTCTTCAAGCAGAGAGCGCGCACGTTCCGGGTCGTGGTCGTAGACCCGATACGAAGGATCGTAACCCGCCAGCCCTGGAGGAATCGGGCCGATTGCCGCCTCAGCCATGTTCCCATAGACCTCACTCAGGAATCGGTTTCGGTCTATGGCGTGGCAAATGGCCTGACGCACCCGTTTGTCCGAGAACGGCGGCCGTTCGCAATCAAACACCAGCATACGCGTCTGTAGCTGCATCGCCTCGAGAAAATGAAACTGGCCTGCTCTCCGTTTCAAATCCGCCAGGTCGGTCAACGGTAAGTCATTGACGTAATCGAGATCCTCACGCAGAAATCCATCGAATATCTCTTCGGCGCCGACCCCAAAGGTCACGGTGAGCTTATCGACGTAGGGCAACTCCGGGTTCCAATAGTTTGCGAAGCGTTCCATTTGAACCTGTTTGCCCAACACCGGCTCAATCACCCTGAAGGGACCCGATCCAACCGGCCTGACACAAAAATCTACCGGGGATCGTTCGACCTCCTCGCGCGGCACAATGTAGCCGTAGTCCATGCAGATCGTGGATAGGAAGAAAGCGACTGGCTGAATGAGTTCCAATTTGACGATCTGGTCACTCGTTATCTGAATGCCCGCTATGGAGTCGGCTTCACCCGATATGAATTCCCCTGCGCCGACCAGAGGTCTGAAAACCCACGCAGCGCCGGCTTCATTCTGCCTGAGCTGCCGCTCGAAGGAGTATTTTACATCGTCGGCGCGCACCCGCCGTCCATTGTGAAACCGGGCAGTCTCACGAATGTAGAAGGTGTAGGCGCGCCCGTCGGGTGAAACCTCCCAGCGCTCGGCGATGGCCGGACGCACTTCACCTCGCTCGCCGAACTGCACGAGGCCCTCGAAGATATTCGAGGTCACCTCAACTCGCGAGATTGTCGAAACAGTCGCAGGGTCGAGCGTTATTTGGGGAGATCGCAAAGCGAAGCGGAGATGGCCGCCCCGCTGCGGAGTTGGAAGGCTGAATGCTTCCACTTCGCGATTGAGCAGCTCGGCTTCGCGCACCAGGAGGTCGACCGCGCTGTTGATGCCCGAAATAGAGGTCTGGTTTCTCCCGACCACCTCTTTAATCGTTTCGATAGCGCGCAGAACCTGATCCGCTCCCGCAGACTGTTCGTCGGATGCGGCCCGGATCTGCTCCACTATTCTCGTGAGTTCCTCCATAGCCTGCGCGATGTATCTCGAGCCTTGAGCCTGTTCGCCGGTTGCAAGTCGCACCTGCTCGGTCAGTTCCCGCATGTGGAGCGCCCGTTCGCCGATGTGACGAGAGGTGAGCGCCTGCTCGACCGCGGCGCGTTCGATGCCGCGCGCCTGCTGTCGGACGAGATCGGCCGCCTCAAAGACGGTATGGCTCTCGGAAGCCTGAATGGCTGTGGCATCTGCTATCAGGCGAATGCGATCCGAAGAAGCATTGGTCTTGTCTCGTATCTCGGTCAGGAGAACTGAGGCTCGGGATGCCAGGTCGACGCCCTCATCCGCGCGTTGACCACCCACGGCCACTCGCTCAATCGTTTCGGCCACGTCCTCGCGCACGGCCTTGATCATCTCTTCGATTTCGCGGGTGGAAGAGGCAGTGCGCTCGCTCAATTCCTTAATCTCATCCGCAACGATGCGAAATCCCCTGCCCTGGGGTCCGGCCTGCGCCGCCAGGATCGCAGCGTTGAGGGCAAGAAGATGCGTGCGATCGGCGATCTCGTCGATCACATGGGTGACCTCTCCTATCTTTTCAGACTTCTTACCCAGCCGAGTTATCGTTTCAGTGGCGGCGTCGATCGCCTCTTTGATCTTGGACATGCTTGCAGCAGTTTCGCCGACAAGCTGGCTGCCTGCATCAGCAGAGAGTGCTACTTCTTCGGCCAGCACGGTGGTCTCGTTAACGGACTCGCCTATGCTCCGAGTAGAGTTGTCGATGGCCTCCATCGAACGGGCCGTCTTTTCGGCTGACTCCGCAAGCGCTTCGGTCGAATCGGCTACCTTGCGCACGCTGATGGCCATCTCTTCTATGGCAGAAGCGGTCTCCTCAACGAAATGGGCGAGTTCGTCGGCGTTCTGGGATACATGATTGATCGAGGTGGCCATCTCCATTATCGACGTCGAGGTCGATTGTGAGAGGTGCGACAAGGTCTGAAGGCTGTGTCCAATCGAGTGCATCGAGGCGTTAATCTCGGAGATTGACTTCGAAGTCTCTTCTACGGATTTTGCCTCGTCGATGACGCCGGCTGATAGCGCCTGAGTCCCTCGCAGCACCTCGCCGATGACGGTGTCGATCGAATCGGCCGCGCGCTGAAGCCTGCCGACGATGTACCGAAGCCGGCGCACGAGACCATCCAGATTGAACAGCAGTTGGCGCTCTTCACCCGTCCTGTCCGCATTGCCGTTTATCCGGAAATTGAGATCGCCTCGAGCAATGCTGGCAAGTGTGTCGAAGACCTGCTGGTTAGGGCCGGGGACCTCTCGCTCGGTGGGGTCATCGCCGTCGGAATGATCGTCTCGGGCATTGATGGAGGTTTGAAGCGGATCGTTCATGGTGATCCCTGGATTGCAAGAGGTTCATGGTAGCCGCTCCGGAAGTGCGAGTCAATCTTGATGTCAATGCAGACCTCAATGTCGGAAGAGGGGGGCGCGTGCGCAATTCGGCCCAATAACCGGCCAGGCACGATGAGCAAATGCCGGGCATCGCGTAAACAGCCCCTGCCATAGCTCGTGTTAGTTCAGCTTATACAAACTATTGCGCCATCCAGGCTTTCAATCTAAAATATGGCGGTGTTGCATCCAGCATCGGAATTGCCCCTGCAATCAAATGCCCTCCAAGTGAAGAATGGGTCCGACTAGCAGTCGAGATAGTCCGAACCGTACCAGGGAAGCTCAGGTGCAAGGACAACTAGGCGAAAAGCTAATCCCGAACCTCATACGCGAGATAGCAGAGAAGAAGAGCAGCGGACTTCTGCGACTGTCCCGAGGTAAGGCAATCAAGGCGATTTTTTTCGAGGGTGGAACCCCGTTGTTCGCCATCAGCAATCTCACTAACGAACAGCTCGAGAACAAGCTCGTCAAGGACGGCTTGGCGACGAACGAGCAGATAGAACAGGCCAAGCTGCCTGGCTCCAAAGCCAACCAACTCGGGCCCGCCCTGGTTAATCTGGGGGCTCTTACCGATGACCTGATGCGCAAGACCGTGCGCGATCAAGTCATGGCCATAATACTGTCACTCTTCGAATGGAACGAAGGCGAGTACGTATTTGATGAACGGATTCGCGCAAACCACGAGGTAACTCTGGACTGCTCTCCGGCCGACATATTGCTCGAAGGGGCACGCCACGCGTCGAATCTTCCGGCTATAGCGGAAACCATCGCGCCGCTCGACGGGGTGGTAATCCGCACGCGAATGAATGGAAGTCGCATGGACACCGGCAAGCTGATGCCCATCGAGAGCTATGTGCTCTCGAGAATCGACTCGCCCACCGCTGTGAGTGAAGTTGGCGCATTGAGCGGCATTGCCGACGAAGATGCCCACCGTGCTGTCTGCGCACTGGTCGCATCGGGCTTGTTAAAACTGGCAAGCGACGAAAGGGACGAAGAAGACGAAGCTGCGCACAAGAGTGAGGCTTCACTAGAAGAGATCCGCGAGGAGGTCACGCGAAGACTCCACTTCTATGCCAGCGCAGACTATTACGAGGTTCTCGAAGTAACCAGGCAGTCCACTACGGGCGATATCAAGACTGCCTACTACGGACTCGCAAAGAAATTTCACCCCGATAAATACCACCAGATCCCCCGCGAAAGTGAACTTCGCGGCCACCTCGAGACGGTGTTCGCGAAGCTTACGCAGGCATACGACACTCTGAAAGAACCTCCGCTGCGCGCGTCTTACGACTCTCAGCTCAGAAAACCAACGGGAGGATCGCGAAACCAGGCTCCTTCGCCGCTTGCCGACCCAAGAGTCGCCGAAACCAGACCTTCCGCTGAGGAACGGAAACCCTTAACCGGATCGCCGCCGGCGCCCGGGGAACTCAAGAACCCATCGAGCCCTGCCTCAGCGACGGCCCAGGCTGCACAGGGTTACATCGTAGACTCAACTCAACCCGCCGGCGCCGCTGTGGGCCGCACCGCAGAGTACTACTTCCAGCAGGGTCGCGCGCGCTTCGACCGAAAAGAATACCACGCCGCCGTCCACCTCTTGCGCGAAGCTGTGAAATTGGATCCCTCGCGCCCGCAGTATCACCTCCACCTCGGCATGGCCCTGATCAACAACCCGCGCACCCGCCGCGAATCCGAGCAGCACCTGTCTAAGGCA
>JBGPFL010000504.1:0-4693 GCA_041483295.1 Blastocatellia bacterium
CGATCCAGGAGTTTAAGATGATCACCAACCTTGGTCCGGCCGAATTCGGCTACCACGCGGGAGGGCAGGTCAACATAGTCACAAAAGCGGGATCAAACGATCTTCATGCAAGCGGCTTTGAGTTCTTTCGAGACAAGCACCTGAACTCTCCAAACCATTTCGAGCAGATAGCGAACCAACCCGCGTCGAAGTTCCGCAACCATCAGTTCGGCGGAACGATAGGCGGCCCACTAATAAGAGACAAGGCATTCTTCATGGCGGCATACGAGGGACATCGCCTGAACGTAGGTAACGTGCAATTCGCGCGGGTTCCTGCCCTGAACGAGCGAATGGGACTATTCTCGAATCCGGCGACCGGCGGCACGGTTCAGCTCCCAGTCGATCCGGTTTCCGCCCGTATAATGGATCTGTATGTTCCTCTACCGAATGCCAATACGACCTTCGGCAACTACCTGGCCGCACCTGAGATTCATTCGCGCAATGATTTCGGCCTCGTGAGAGTTGACTACGTGTTATCGGGGAACGATGTTGTCAACGCGCGCTACCTGGTTTCGGATAACGCTACGCTCAATCCGATCATATTCAACGTCTTTCTTTCCTTCACCACGCCCCCGGGTGTTCCGGGTTTCGGCACCGATACCAACGCGCGCACTCACAACCTCGCCTTCTCTCACAATCATACTTTCAGCGTGCAGACTATCAACGACTTCAGATTCGGATACAACCGTCACCGCAATCTAACCGACCAACAAAACAAGGTGAGACCGTCGGACCTGGGCTTTTCGGACGTGACAAGCCCAACGGGTCTCTTCGGTATCCTCTCTCCCGACTCAACGCTGTTTGGGAATACCTTCGTGTATCCGACGGATATGAAGACGAAGAACTTCCACGCGTCGGATTCGCTGTCATTCCTCCGCGGCCGTCATGCCTTGAAGGTTGGCGGAGAGGCCCGATGGATTCGTGAAAGCCTCACGATCTCGGGCCCCGGGGCGGGGTTTCTTCTGTTCACAGGAATTGCCTCGCGGATCGGACCGTTGGCCGACTTCGTTATGGGAGTGCCGTCGGTAGCCTTGCTATCGCTCCGAAGCTTTGGCGCTCCGCAGCGAACTTCCAACTATGGATTCTATGCCCAGGATGATTTCCAGGTAAGCAAGCGGTTGGTGCTCAACCTCGGTTTGAGGTACGAACTCAACACTGTGCTTTCAAACCCCTCACATCGCTTCAGGAATTATTCGGTTGCACGAGGATTCTTTACCCCTGGGGTTGATACGGATACGGGTCTCTACAGTGGTGATCACAACAACGTCGCGCCAAGGGTTGGTTTTGCCTGGACCGCCACGGGTGATGGCCGCACCGTGATAAGGGGCGGATATGGCATCTACTACGATGCTGTGTTGCACGGCACGGCCTCAACGTTCGATCTTAACCGGCCCGGAGACCCGCAATCGGTTGTCAGCATATCACCTCGCGGGCCAGGACACTTGGGGGAGACATTCAACCCGTCGTCGCTCATTGTGCTTCCACTACTGGGTAATGGGGCATATGACGAAGGCCTTCGCACGCCCTATGCGCAGCACTTCAATCTGACCATACAGCGAGAAGTCGGTCGGGATACGATTGTCTCAATGGCGTATGTAGGCGCGA
Source organism: Blastocatellia bacterium (assembly GCA_041483295.1). Classification (GTDB taxonomy): domain Bacteria; phylum Acidobacteriota; class Blastocatellia; order UBA7656; family UBA7656; genus DASYSA01. Next base: position 1,645 of record JBGPFL010000504.1, read on the forward strand.
AGGGGACCAAGCTCGGGCGCCAGCGCGACATCAATCAAGCGATCTACATACCGGGAACCGACGCCCAGGGACAGCCAATCTCGACCGCCTCAAACTCCCTGTTTCGGCGTCCCACGCAGCTCCTGGGTTCGCCTAACGGGCTGATTGGCATGATCGAAATGTTTGAGACCTCGGCCTCTTCGACCTACCATTCATTCGAGGCGACCGTGACCAGGCGGTTCAGCCACGGTCTTTCACTGCTGTCGACCTATACCTGGTCCAAGTCGATCGACGACGCTACGGACCCGATTGGATTTGCCGGTGACGCCGGCGGCGCTCAGGACTCCTACAACCTGAAACCCGAACGCGGACTGTCAATCTTCGATATCCGCCATCGGTTGACTTCCGGGGTTACATACTTGCTGCCGTTTCACGGCGGGCGTTGGACTGAGGGATGGCAAGTGAATGGAATCGTAAACCTGCAATCAGGTCAGCCCTTCACGCCGATTCTCGGGTTCGACTCCTCGCTGACCGGCAGCTCGAATGTCCGGCCAAACTTCGTTCCAGGCGCTCTCGTTCAAAAAGGCGGGCGCTTGTCATTCAATCCAAGCTTAGCCCGCGATCCTATCACGCAGATCCCGCTGGTTCTAATTCCCGGCCCTGGCAAATTTGGGGATCTGGGACGTAATACTTTCATCGGTCCGTCCTACAGGAACCTGGATCTCTCGATCTCAAAGGAGACGCGGTTGCAGGAAAAACTGAGAGCTCAGATCCGGTTCGAAGTATTCAACGTGCTAAACACAGCCAATCTGGCGTTGCCGTCGCGGCGAATGACAGATCCTCTGTTCGGCATATCGACCAAGACCCAGGACGTTGCCGGAGGATCTCCCGGAATCGGCGGAGGGGGCCCCAGAGTGATCCAGCTCGCGCTAAGGTTGGTGTACTAGAGCCTGGGCACGCTGGAAGCGATGCGTACCCAGGCTCGTCCATCCAGCGCCAGTTGTCTAAGAGCGCCGGCCGCCTGAGGATATCGGGGCACGCTGGAAGCGTGCGTACCCAGGAAAAGAGTGTTGACTTAGCGAGGGGTTGAAGCATACTCATCACGGCTCCCAGTCCCATATTCGGCGACCGAAAAGGGTAGGCACGCAAGATGACAAGCAACAGATGCCAGCGCTGTGGTCTGGTAAACTTTGCCGGGACGGCTGAGTGCCGGCGCTGCAACGCGCCAATCGCCTGGGGAGCAGAAGGCGGTGCAAGTCAGCCCGCATTCAGCTCGCAGCCCGCGTTTGGTCCCGGCGGCGGCGACTCCTATCAGCAGCAGCAGCCTTTCCAGGCAGCGCCCTCACTACCGAATTATGGGGCGACAGGTGGCGGATACGCTTCGCCTTACGCGGAAAGCCGGAAACTTCGAAGCGGCCTGGCTACGGCCTCACTTGTACTTGGAATCCTGGGTATGTTCTCACTCGGGATCCTCCTAATAGGCTCCCTCATCGGGCTAATCCTGGGCATTCGGGCCGTGCTCAAGGCTAATAGAGAGCCGTACGTCTACGGAGGCAAGGGAGTCGCGATTGGGGGAATAGTAACCAACTCGTTCGGTCTTATCTCCGTAGTCCCCTTCGCTCTCATCGCTGCCATAGCCATTCCAAACCTGCTGATGTCACGCATGTTGGCCAACGAGGCCGGCGCGATAGGACACCTGCGTAGACTTGGAACCGCCGAAGCCACGTACCAATCCACACTCGGACGTGGCCGCAACTTTGGGAGTATGGAAGACCTAATAGCCTCGGGGGCGATTCCGCAAAACAGCGGAAGCAAGAACGGCTACCAATTCAAGATCAAGCTCCTCGACCTGAAGGGCAACGCGGCGTTGGCTGGAGATAGTGATGCCATTCGCTTCGAAGTGGTGGCGACGCCAATCAGCTATGGATCCACCGGCCGAAGATCGTTCTACGTATCCGAAGAATACGTCATCCGATGCGCCGACAAGAGGGGCAAGGAGGCGACTCGCAGCGACCCGGATGTTGACGAGTACTTCCGAGAGCAGGAACCGGCCCAACAAGGGCGCCCAACAGGGAGTGGCTACGCACCCCGAAGGCCCAACTAGGTAGACCAACCAACCCCGAGGCTGAAACCAACGGCATATTTACAAACCCGCCCAGCGGCTGCAATACTGACGGAGCGCGCGCTCGCATCTCAGCTTTGTGCGCGAAACCTGATTATGAGAGTCCAGATCGTAGCCGCGGTGCTGACCATAAGCGATTCTGCCTCGCGAGGCGAGCGTGAAGACCTATCCGGTCCCGCTGTTGTCGCGGAGCTGGAGAAGCTCGGTTCCCAGGTAGCCGCTACAGAGATCCTCTCCGACGACCGCGAGCTGATCGCCTCGCGCCTCAAGCACTATGCCGATCGGGGAGATGTGAATCTGATCTGTACGACCGGCGGCACCGGGTTCGCCCCCCGCGACAACACTCCCGAAGCAACCAGAGATGCGATAGAAAAAGAAGCGCCTGGTCTCGCTGAGTTGATGCGCCTGCGGAGCCTGGACTCAACTCCGCTTGCCCCTTTGTCGCGCGCCGTCTGCGGCATTCGGGGACGCACGCTCATCGTCAATCTGCCTGGAAGCAAACGCGGGGCGGTTGAGAACTTTACGGCAATCAGAAGCTCGCTGCCGCACGCAATCGGTCTCATCACGGAACAATCACGCAAGTGTGCTACTTGAAGCCTTCTCGTTTCTCGTTGCTCGTTTCTCGTTGCTCGTTGGGAGCTTTCTTTTGGGGCAACCCACCTACGAAGGAACGAGAAACGAGAAACGAGAAACGAGAAACGAAATATGAATCACGATAAGCTCGTGCATGCCACCGCGGCAAACAATCAGCTCCGATGCATGGCTGCAGTCACCACCCACCTGGTCGGCGAAGCTTGCAGGCGGCATCGGACGTTTCCGACCGCTTCGGCGGCGCTGGGACGAGCGCTGACCGGCGGGCTGCTGCTGGGCGCGGCGGTGAAAGACCTGGAGAAGCTTACCGTGCACTTCGACTGCGACGGCCCGATCGGCAGCATAATCGCTCAAGCG
>JBGPFL010000505.1:0-4682 GCA_041483295.1 Blastocatellia bacterium
CAAAGGATGTCTTCGTGCCCCGCAACTTGATCCAACGGTTTTCGCTGCGCGAGGGAGTGCTTGTAGCAGGCCCGGCCAGCCCCGGGCAAGACGGCCGGGGCAAATCGCAGTCCGACCAGTTGACCGAGATCGAGCAGGTAAATGGGGCGAGCCCCGAGGAGTACAAGGGCACTGTAGAATTCTCCAAGCTCACCAGCATCGACCCAACCGAACGGCTGGAACTGTCGCTGGGCAGCGACAACATGTCTATGCGGGTGCTGGATCTGATTGCGCCGATCGGAAGGGGCCAGCGAGGCATAATCGTCGCTCCTCCCAAGACCGGCAAAACCACTCTCATCGAAGAGATCGCCGAAGCGGTCGCCGAAAATCATCCCGAAGTCCATCTGGTCGTCCTCCTGATCGACGAGCGGCCCGAGGAGGTCACCCACTTGAAGCGGCGAGTGCGCGGAGAGGTCATCGCAAGCTCGGCAGATCAGAACTCAGTGCTTCACCTGCAGGTGACCCGCCTGGTGCTGGAACGCGTGAAGCGAATGGTGGAAAGCAGGCGCGACGTCGTGCTGCTGCTCGATTCGATTACCCGACTGGCGCGCGCCTCCAATCGCGAGACCAGCAACCGGGGCAGGACCATGAGCGGCGGCGTTGACTCGCGAGCGATGGAGTTCCCCCGCCGCTTCTTCGGGGCGGCGCGCAAAGCCGAAGAGGGCGGTTCGCTCACGATCATCGGGACAGCCCTGGTGGACACCGGCAGTCAAATGGATGAAGTGATCTTTCAAGAGTTCAAGGGCACGGGCAACCTGGAGATCGTGCTCGACCGCAGGCTGGCCGAGCGGCGGATCTTCCCCGCCATAGACATCTCGAAGTCAGGCACTCGGAAAGAGGAGAAGCTATTCGACGCCGGCACGATGCCGCAGATCAACCTGTTGAGGCGGGCGCTTGCGGGGAAGAAACCGGTCGAGGCGATGGAATTATTGCTGAAGGGATTGGGAGACACCAAAACCAACGTGGAATTCCTCGCCAAGCTCAAGCAGTCGCAAAACTAAGGATTGGCAGCCGCACCCTTGCCGCCATATCGAGGACTCTACCCAGGAGGCGCATGTCCACAGCCGGCAAAGTAGTCATCGTCATCTCACTCTGCGTCCTTCTTCTCATCATCGGGGTCGTGGGCGCCGGCGTCTACTGGTGGTCTCAGCACGGCCGCCAGGCCGTCGAGGCTGCGGGCAACGCCATGAAGGAAGGCACAGAGGCAGGCAAGAAGACGGACAACCAGGGTTGCGTCGACCAGGCCCTGTCGCGCTACAAAAAGAATCAAGGCTTCACTGGAGCGATCTCGACCAATCTCTTCCTCCTCGGCTGCCTCGACGGGAGCAGTCCGACGCCGGGCTTCTGCGATGATGTCCCTCGCCCAAACGAGATCATGAAGAGCGCGTCGTGGCAGATGCAGAAGTGCAAAGACGCTGGAGTGCCGGCGGACCCATACTTCCGTCAGATCTTTTCCGGCGTTCAGCAGTACTGCGAAAGATCCCGATTGAAACCGAAGCCTTAGTGTTCTACCGCCCTCGCAAGGCCCCCAGTGCGCGGCCTCACTAGACGATTGGCGGAAGGTAATGATTGAGCAAGGGTATGCGCTTGCCGAACTTGGCTTGGCTGAAATGTATCTCGACGGCGAAGGAGTTCCCGAAGATTTTGTGGAACAGCTACGGTAGCATCGTAACCGATCCGCGGGGGCGGTAGGCTAACACGCGGTACTCAGGAGTTGGATGGTCACAGCCGAAAGTCCAGGTAGAAGACGAATCGCAAAGCCACTTGGAGTACTGATTCTGACGGCATTTGATGGAATCTTCATCGGTCTCACTCCTTTGGCAGCGCTAATCGTACCGCGCCCGCGTGTATGATGGAGCCCTGAAGCGTGACGACATCGACGAACTCCTGAATATCTGTGATACTGCCGGGCTGGAGTCCATTTTCGAGGTTCGGAAAATCTGAGCGTCAGTACGACGCCAACTTCAACATCGAGGGTCTTTGTCAAGATCTTCATCAACACTGGAGGCTAAAATGATGTCCCTGAACAACCGGTCGAAATCTTCGTTCTGCTTATCAATTGTCCTGCTTGCTCTCGGCTTGGTCTGCTCGTGCAAAACCACGATGCCAGATCCCAGAGAGGATCTTGTTCGCTCGTTGAAAGGCGCAAATGTGGAGGGTTACCACTTTGCGACAAATGAGGACGAGACCCAGGTAATAGCTTCACTGACCAATAGCGCTGTGCGAAACCTCATCAAATTAGACAGCGGCGCTACCAACCTGGTCCTTAGATATACAGGTGTAAAAGACAAAAAAACGAACAGCACAAGGACCTATAGAACAGAGATCGCCAAAACAGGCGACACGCTAACACTTCTGGTCACAGACATCGCCTCGAACGAGGTTGTCAGCAAGAACACATTTCCTGCTCTCGAATCACATAGTACGACTGATACAACCGGTCGGGGGCCGACCTTCGATTCTTTGGAAGATTGCATAAAGGATTTTGATTGTACTAGAAGAGGCGCTCTCCAATGTGAAGCAAATCGCACCTGCAAAGATCAATTCGGTGCGTTGATCTGTTGTCTTAATAATGGTCAGTGCTTCAGTGTGCATTTGATCATAAGACCTACCACGTTGAGATGCATCCTCAGAGACTTGATTCCAGATTTCGAAGGGTTGGTGTTGAGCCAGTGAGAACAGAATAACGTCCTTAGACTGCTCGTAGGATTGCGCGACCCGTCGCTAACGCTCCGGTTTCGTCACAAAGCGCATGGTCGATTCGAATCCATTGCGCCAAACGTATCGAGACTTCGTATGGCGCGGTGAGACAGACGACTCGCGCAGGCGCGGTGTAAGCCGCCACAAGTATCCCAGCTGGCAGCCGTCTGAATAGCCAACTTACGGGATTGATCAATGGCAAATGATGGTGTTTACGACAAAGCGAAATGGCACTATGGCGGCGACTACCCGAAGGGGCTGCCCGAAGAGAATGCCTTTATTCATACCGGTGTGTTCCTCGGCTGGCTCATCGACCGAGACCTCTACAGTGACTTTTTCCAGGAGGAGACGGAGGAGTTAATACCTGCATTCAAGAATCGCGAGAAAACCGGCGCACAGGTTTATCAGGAATGGGACGGGGCTCTCTGCGCTATCCCTCGGCGGTGGGTTTTTCCCGGGCATTCACCGCAGAGACGCAGAGAACGCCGAGGTGACGCAGAGAAGGATTGCAAACTAGGACACAACCCGAACGTCCATCAATACCAACTCGACTGAGGACCAGGTTGAAAAGTGAGCTGCCACGGGCTGACGCCCCATGGCTTCCTCTCACTCCGTGATCTGCACGGCTTTCCATTGACCCTTTACTATTGCGACCGTGATCAACAGACGGTCGAAGTTGTTGTTCAGTTCATAACCGGCGGTTTCGGCCCCCTCCTCGCCATGGAACTCAACCGTCCAGCCTTCCTTTCCATTGCGGGGAAACCCCTGGGATATGATCGGATCGAGTGAGGCCTCGATGAACGGCCGCGCCCGACTGTCTACCTTCTTCTTCTCCAGCGCCTCCGCGACCAGGTAGAAGACCGTGTAGCGATCATTCTCCCAGGTGCGAGCCGACTCTACGTATCGGCCGTTCTTCCACTCGAGCGCGACGACTTGATAGGCGTGATCGCACGTCGCGCATTCCTGAACGACTGAGTTCGAGGACGCGGCACCGCGCACGAGAATGTTCGTCCCGGTCTCAGCGAACTTAACCTGCGCCCCGCGTCCTGTAATCGTCCCCGAGCCGTAGGCGGCAGGCAATAGCTGGCGAGTCACATCGCGAAACTCGTCTTCCTCAACCTTCAAAATCAGCATTCGTTCAGCGGGAGTACGCTGCCCGCCTTCGAGCTTTCCCGATCCCAGAAGCACTACACATTCGCCCTTTGGCGCCGCGACAATGCGCAAGTCATCAGGCATGCCCTGACCGGGTTCGCCCGAGTGGAACCTCCGCAGCAGGTTCTGTGGTAACCGCTCCATCAATTCCTGGCGGCTCAGCCCGGCAAGCGAAGGCGGCTTCTCAACCAGCTCGGAAACGGGCGCCGCCGCCGCTTGTTTGGACTCTGGGACCACAACCGGGGACACACTCGTCGCCGGAGCTCGGTTCTGCCTGTTCTTCACAAAGTAAGCGGCCCCAATTCCGCCGCCTACCAGCACGAGCACGAGCAAAACAAAAAAAGCCAACTTCCAGCCGCTGCCCTCGCGCTTATACGAGCCGCCAGTGTAGACGACAGGCGGATCCCCATCGTGCTGCTGGCTCCTGAGCGCGCCCGAAGCGCTCTTCGGCCCTGCGGGAAGGGGCGCACCATCAAAAGTGCAGAATCGCAACTCGTTTTCAAACTGTTCGCGGCAGACGGGACACGTCTTCATTCCATCCCCCTCCTAGGGTCGTGGTCTATATCCCAGGGGGCTCTTGCGCCGGGCGCCGGTCATGCCTTGAGGGTGGCGCTGGTGAATTGGGGCTTCGCAGATTCTAGCAAGTTTAACAGGACCAAACAATGATCTCCGAGCTGTGATGCGTGATCCGTGACGCGTGATCCGTGATGCGTGATGCGTGTTGCGTGATCCGTGATGCGTGATCCGTGATGCGTGAGGCGTGACGCGTGATCCGTGATGCGTGATGCGAG
>JBGPFL010000506.1:0-4680 GCA_041483295.1 Blastocatellia bacterium
AAAACATCGGTCCCGATTCGCGCTACGTTCACTACGGCCTGACCTCGTCCGATGTAGTCGACACCGCGAACGCGCTCGTTCTTAAGGACGCTGCCAATCTCCTTCTTAAAGATCTCGACCGGCTCGGTGTCGTCCTGCGCCGGCGGGCGGCCGAGTTCAAGGATGCTCAGATGGTTGGACGCACTCACGGCGTGCACGCCGAGCCGACGACCTTCGGGCTTGTGCTGGCGCTCTACTACGCCGACAATGAGCGCAACAAAGAGAGGATGCGGCGGGCTCGAGAGGTCGTGGGTTACGGCAAGCTATCGGGAGCGGTGGGTACGTTTGCGCATCTCGATCCGGAAGTCGAAGAGCGGGTCTGCGAGAAGCTCGCGCTGAAGCACGCGCCAATTTCGACGCAGATAGTTCAGCGGGACCGCTACGCTGAGTTTCTTTCCACTCTGGCCATCATCGCTTCGTCGATGGAGAAGATCGCGCTCGAGGTGCGTCACCTTCAACGCACCGAAGTTCGCGAAGTGGAGGAGCCCTTTTCGGCCGGCCAGAAGGGATCTTCGGCGATGCCGCACAAGCGCAACCCGGTCACATCGGAACAGATCTGCGGACTGGCGCGAATAGTCCGGGCCAATGCGCAGGCGTCGCTCGAGAACATTGCTCTCTGGCACGAGCGCGACATTTCGCACTCGTCGGTCGAGCGAGTGATCCTGCCGGATTCGTGCATCCTGGTGGACTACCTCTTGAATCGCACCGAGTGGTTGATCGATGGGCTGGCGGTCTATCCGCGCCGCATGCGCGAGAATCTTAACTCGCTTGGCGGAGTGACATCGAGCGGCCAGTTGTTGCTGGAGCTGACGCGGAAAGGTGTGACCCGCGAGGATGCCTATGCGATTGTGCAGCCGCTTGCAATGCGAGTGTGGGATGAAGGGGCGAGCTTTCGGGAGCTGGTGATGGACGATCCGCAGATAACCGGGAAGCTCACGAAAGAGGAACTCGAATCGCTGTTCGACGTGGAGCATCAACTCCGCAACGTCGATAAGGTATTCAAGAGGGTATTTGGAGAGTAGTCCGCTGTCCGTGGTCAGTTGTCAGTCGTCCGTGGGTTCTGGCAACTGACCACGGACCACGGACAACTGACAAGTGACAAATGAAAGCAAGAATCTACGTAACGCTGAAACCATCTGTGCTTGATCCTCAGGGTAAGGCGATCCATCACGCGGTTGAGAGCATCGGCTACCGCGGCATAGAAGATGTGCGACAGGGCAAGTTCTTCGAAATCAGTTTAGACTCGGGCATACCGGCAGACGAGGCTCGCGCCGAGGTAGAGCGAATGGCCAAAGACGTGCTCTCAAATCCGGTAATAGAAAACTATCGCGTGGAGCTAGATTCCGAATGCGAACCGTGAGATAATGCCGCTTACCTAAGGCCCGAGCGACGAGACCCCGAATTCGGATCACGAAGGATCGGAGACGGACATGAAATTCGGAGTTGTAGTGTTTCCGGGGTCCAACTGTGACCACGATACCTACCACGTAATCAGCAAGATCATCGGACAACCGGTAGACTTCATCTGGCACCGACAAAACTCTGTGGGCGACTCGGACGCGATCGTGCTGCCGGGTGGCTTCTCTTATGGCGACTATCTGAGGACGGGCGCTATTGCGCGCTTCAGTCCCGTGATGGGAGCGGTGAAGGAGTTCGCTGCGCGCGGCGGCATCGTGCTTGGTATATGCAACGGCTTTCAGATATTGTGCGAGGCGGGACTGCTGCCGGGCGCGCTGTTGCGAAACGCGAATCTGAAGTTCATCTGCGGCCACGTCAACATTCGAGTCGAATCGACCGACACCCCGTTCACTTCACGTTGCCAGCGCGGCCAGGTGTTGTCTACGCCGATCGCGCACGGAGATGGGAACTATTATTGCGACGCAGAGACCCTGGCCGAGCTTCAACGCGAGAATCGGATCATCTTCCGTTACTCGGATGCGAACGGCGCCCTCTCCCGTGAAGCTAATCCTAACGGCTCGCTCGACAATATCGCGGGCATCTGCAATCGCGAGCGCAATGTGCTTGGGATGATGCCGCACCCGGAAAGGGCCAGCGAGGATCTCCTCGGCAGCGCCGACGGGCGAATAGTCTTTTGTTCACTTGCCGACACGTTAGCCGAGCTTGCCAAGGCCTCTTGATCGTTCGGTCGTGATAGATAGTCCTCGGGGTTGGATCAAAAGTACCTCCAGACACTAAGGGTGCGCGGGCTGCGATGCACCTTCAAGCTTGAATCCTCGCCGCTTGATTAACTGCGCCGCTCCGGTTAGCATTTCCGTCAATCTCTCCGTCAGGTCAGCAAACAAGGCACCCACATGGATGAACCTGTAATTACTCCCCAACTGATTCGAAGCCACGGACTCACCCGACAGGAATACAACCGAGTGATCGAATTGCTCGGACGCGAACCGACCTTCACCGAGCTCGGCATCTTCTCGGTGATGTGGTCCGAGCACTGCTCTTACAAATCGTCTAGGGTCCACCTCCGGAAACTTCCGACCAGCGGCGACTGCGTGTTGCAAGGGCCCGGCGAGAATGCCGGAGTCATCGACATTGGAGGCGGTCTCGCGGCCGCGTTCAAGATCGAATCGCACAACCATCCGTCATTCATCGAGCCTTATCAGGGCGCCGCAACCGGCGTGGGGGGGATCCTGCGCGATGTTTTCACGATGGGCGCACGGCCGCTTGCGGCGATGAACTCGATTCACTTCGGTCCGCTGACCGCGCGCGAAGGAGCGACCGAAGAAGAGAGAGCCGTAGTCGCACGCAATCGATCGATTTTGGCTGGAGTCGTGAAGGGAATAGGCGACTATGGCAACGCCTTTGGGGTCCCGACCATTGGCGGCGAAGTGCGGTTTGCGGATTGCTACTCGCGCAATCCGCTTGTTAATGCCTTCACGTTGGGCATTATGCGTCAGGACCAGATCTTCTACGGCAGGGCCTCGGGCGTGGGCAATCCAGTGATCTATGTGGGGGCGAAGACGGGCCGTGATGGTATACACGGGGCGACGATGGCTTCGGAAGAATTCGGCGACGAAGCAGGCTCGAAACGTCCGACGGTCCAGGTGGGCGATCCCTTCCTCGAGAAGCTGTTGCTGGAGGCCTGCCTCGAAGCAATGCGAGCGGGCGCCATCGTCGGCATTCAGGACATGGGCGCCGCCGGACTCACAAGCTCTTCATCGGAGATGGGTGCGCGGGCCGGCAACGGCATCGAGATCGACATCGAGCTGGTGCCGCAACGCGAGACCGGGATGACGCCCTACGAGATAATGCTTTCAGAATCGCAGGAGCGGATGCTGATCGTGGCGGACGCCGGACGCGAGCGCCAGGTGGTGGAGATTTTTAAGAAGTGGGAACTCGACGCGGTTGTGATCGGCCGGGTGACCGACGATGGCCACCTGCGAGTCAAGAAAGGCGGCCGGCTCTTCGCAGACATCCCCAACATGGCGCTCACCGAGTCGGCGCCTCTTTATAACCGGCCGATTGGCAGGCCCAGGTTAACAACGCCGGCGGAGGTCAGACAAGCGGAACGATCGGTTGAAGAGCTGGATGCCACATTCATGCGAATAGTCGCCAGCCCTACGGTTTCGTCCAAGGAATGGGTCTACAGGCAGTACGATCACATGGTGCGGACCAACACGGTCACGCTGCCCGGCTCGGACGCCGCGGTCATTCGGATCAAGGAGACCAGGCGCGCCCTTGCGATGACGCTCGACTCGAACGCTCGGTACTGCCAGGCTGATCCGCGATCGGGCGCGAGGCTTGTGGTAGCCGAGGCCTGCCGCAACCTTGTCGCGAGCGGCGCGCGGCCCCTGGCGCTCACCAACTGTCTGAACTTCGGTTCGCCCGAACGGCCCGAAGTGATGTGGCAGTTCAGCGAGACGATTGCGGGAATGGCCGAAGCTTGCAAAGCGTTCGGAACGCCGGTAACGGGCGGCAACGTCTCGTTCTATAACGAGACCGACGGCCGCGGCATCAACCCGACCCCGGTCATCGGTATGGTCGGCATTGTCGAGGACCTCCCGCACGTTACGACGCAGTGGTTCAAGCGGGATGACTGCGCCATAATTTTACTGGGCGCGACGGAAGATGATCTCGGCGCAACTGAGTACGCGCTTGTGACCGGTGGCAGTCTCGATGCGTCTCCTCCCCGACTCGATCTGGAGCTCGAACGTCGAGTGCAAGAGGCTTGCCTGAAGATCATTCACGCCGGGCTGGTGGAGTCGGCTCACGATTGTTCGGATGGAGGTATGGCGGTGGCGCTGGCCGAGTGTGCCTTCTCCAGCTATCGTCACGACGTGGTTGGTTGCGAAGTCAATCTCGAAGGCGAACTGTCGCAAGCCGCTCTGATGTTTTCAGAGACGCCGTCCAGGATCCTGCTGTCGGCGGCGGATGATTGTGTCGATCAGATTCTGAAGCTCGCTCGCGAGCTGGATGTCTCCGCGACGGTGATCGGGCGAACGGGGGGCGAGCGGCTGTTGCTCAGAGTCAACGGCAAGGCTGTCGTTGATCGAGCTGTGGCTCAGATAGAGGAAGCCTGGCGCAGCGAGCTGGCAGGGGCAGTAAGCAGTAGGCAGTAAGCAGTAGGCAGTAAGCAGTAGGCAGTAGGCAGTAAGCAGTAAGCAGTAAGCAGTAAGCAGTAGG
>JBGPFL010000507.1:0-4674 GCA_041483295.1 Blastocatellia bacterium
CTCAACAACGAGGCAAACGCAACGCCCAGGAACCTGACCGCGAGTTATGACTTCGACATAGGAGGCGGAATCGGAGGAGATCAACGCGCGCCGCGTGGCGGGAGCCCCGGCGGCGTGATCTGGAGTCAGGACGGGCGCTCGATATTTGTGAACGTGGCCGAACACGGCCGGGCGAACCTCAAGCGCATTGATGCTTCGAGTGGAAAGGTCGAGCCGGTGACCAGCGGCGACCACGACATCGTCAGCTATTCGGCGACGCCCGATGCTTCAAAGATGGCGTGCGTGATCTCAACCTCGGTCAATATCGGCGATCTCTTCTTGCTCGATACTGCGTCGGGCAAGCTCGCTCGGCTGACCCGCGTGAATGAGGAATTGTTTTCGCAACTCAATCTGACCGACCCTGAAGAAATCTGGTACACCAGCTTCGACGGCAAGAAGATTCAGGGGTGGATTCAGAAGCCGCCGAACTTCGATCCATCCAGGAAGTACCCATTCATCCTCGAGATTCACGGCGGGCCGCATGCGGCATACGGCTTCACGAACACCCATGAGTTTCAGTGGATGGCGGCAAAGGGCTACGTCGTGCTCTACACGAATCCTCGAGGAAGCACTTCGTATGGACAGGACTTCGGAAACATCATCCAGTACAACTATCCCGGCGACGATTACAAAGACTTGATGGCCGGCGTGGATGAGGTAGTCAAGCGCGGCTACATCGACTCTCAGAAGATGGGCGTCACGGGTGGGAGCGGAGGGGGCGTCCTGACCAACTGGACTGTAGGCCATACCACCCGGTTTGCCGCGGCAGTGTCGCAGCGGTCGATTGCCGATTGGTCGGGCTTCTGGTACACGGCCGACTTTACGCTGTTCACGCCTACCTGGTTTCACGCGGCCCCGTGGGAGGACCCCGAAGATTTCGTGAAGCGCTCGCCGATAACCTACGTCAAGAACATCACTACCCCAATGATGTTTATCGAAGGCGAAGCGGATTATCGCACCCCTCCGGCGGATGGCGGCGAAATGATGTTCCGCGCCTTGAAGTACCGCAAGATCCCGACTGCGATGGTGCGGTTTCCGAATGAATCGCACGAGCTATCGCGATCGGGCGCCCCGTGGCATCGTATCGAACGCTTGCAGCACATCCTGAACTGGTTCGATAAATACCTTCAGGACAAGCCGATCAAGATCTACGATGTGGAGTAGGATGCATTCCACGAGGGGAGGCCACGGCGGAAGCAGCCGCGGGCCATCCGGCCCACCTCGGTGCCGAGACACCATCGATCTGAGGATACATTGTTGGGACCGCCAACAAGGCGAACTTCGAGCAGGGGGCTTCCGGGCTTGTGAAGCCCCCTCTTCTATTGGGACGTGTCGGATGCGCGGGTGTTCCCCGGTGTCTCACCTACGATTGGGCGACATCAACATGTTGGTATGAAGTCAACCCGAAGGTGCTACTTCTTGGTGATCTTGAAGTCTCCCTTGCGGTTGCCGTGATCCCAGCTGCCGGTCATAGTGCCGTTCTCGAGTTTGCCATCGATCACATAGTGGAGATCGTTGCCTCTGCGGTCTTTCGCATCGGCTTCCAGGTGCACCGCACCGGTCTTCGCATCGAATGTGCATTTCTGCAGCGCAATGGCGTTCGGGCCAGGGTTCACACTCCCGGTTAGAACTTTGCCGTCCCATTTCAGCTCGACCGTGACGTCATTCCGATGGGTCGGAGTCGGACCCCAATCTCCCGCCCATGTACCACTCAACGGATCCGCGCTATGCAGCGCTGCCCCCAATCCTGTGATCGCAAAACAGACAAGCGCGCAAACGAGACAAAGAGTTTTCACTCGCATATGGCCTCCGTGATTAGAGTCGGATTCTGAAACGACAGAATAGTACCACAAGATTGAGCACGCTGCGGTTTCGAATCCGGCACATCATCCGCTACGGCACATGGGCGGATGTGAGCAGGAAGTGCGCAGAGACCCGGTCGCGACTGCGAGGACACTGTCTGACATTCCTCTGTAGTCCAGGTACGCGAAGGTCATCAGGATGAGTTACTGCGTTCTCATTCGATTCGGAGCTTACCTTCCTCTTCGTGAACCTGCTTTCGCCTCCCGTATCTCAATTATCCGACTATCCCCGCGACTGCATATCGTCGCGAGCTTCGCATACAAGCCTCTAGCCTTTTCCCTATCACCGGAGAGCCTGGCTGCCCTGGCGGCACCCAGCAGTCCTCCGAGACGATTGGGGGAAGCAAGAAGCGATTTCTCAAACTCCTTCAGGGCCTGACCGGGCTCTCGCAATTCGAGAAGCATATCGCCCAGCATCTCGCGCGCAGGCACAATTGGCCCTGGTGTGACCGGGTGCTTTTCTGTTGAGTCTTCAAGATCAGCAGCGGACTGCATGAGCTTTAAAGCCTCCTCCTTCTTTCCCTCCGCATATGCTTCCCAGGCGGATGCTGCCAGGCGTTGTATTCGGACCTGGGTGGCCCAGTATTGATCCTTCGCAGCAACAAGGGTGCTCTCAAGTGAGCCTAGTCTGTCTATGCTTCGTCGCGCAGATTCTCTGTCGCCGCTGCGGGCCGCTCCTATCCCGCGAGTGAAATAAATGATCGCTTCAGCCCAGGGAAACCGGTTCCACGGAAACTCGGCCGGATACTGTTTCAAAGACGCAGCCTCCGACCACTGCCGCCTCTCGATAGCGTACCTGGCGGGGATCGCGGCGAATGCGTATGCTACTTTGAAGTTCTCCGGGGATGCTCTGTGAATCTGGTAAAGCTCATCGAGCGTTGCCTTCGATTTCTTATCTTGCGCCCCTTGCAAGTAGGCATACATCAAGTAATCCATCCCATGAAGCTGCTCATCCCACGCACCATCCATATGCATCTCGGCCGCAAAGCTCTTTGCCGCGGCCTCCGACGCAATATTCGATTTGATGGATTCTTGCCACAGGCCCAGTCGGGTGAAGATATGTGAAGGCATATGCAGCGCATGAGGAACTGAGGGAGCGATTTGGGCATAGCTACGGGCGGCATTGAGAGCCAGCTTTGCCAGTGGAGGAGAGTCGCAGGAGTGAATCAGGTAATGAACCACTCCAGGATGCTGGCGATCTTTCGAAAGAATCTCATTGAGGATACCGGCAGCCTTCTTCTCCCTGGTATAGGATTTGTCAGCAGGAAGCGCCTGGGCCGATGATACCAGGGCGAGAGAATAGAAAACGCCCGCCTCTCGATCATCGGAATAACGATTGTGAAGCTGCTCCATGGCCTTCTCATAAGCAAGGACACGGCTCAGGTGGTCGATCTCAGCGTAGCCTTTATAGAACGTCTCGATGGCAGCGATGTAGTCTTTCTCTCGGTTCGTTTTGGCCCCAATAGCCCTGGCCTTTTCAATTGCGGCCCAGCCATTCTTCAATGTCTCGGCATTGGGGGTTTCCCAAAGAGGGTGGTAGAGAGTCATAGCGACACCCCAATACGCCATCGCGCACGAAGCATCTCGCCTGGCCACTTCCGAAAAGGCTTCGCCCGCCTTTTCGTACCAGAACGAGTGAAGCATTGCGACTGCGCGGTCGTATTCCACTTGCGCCGAGGCGTTGCATGAGATCGGGAAGCTTATGTGCCCAAGTTTCTCGTTAGCAGTGTGTTCGTGCTGGTGTGTCTCCTGGGCATTCCCGAGCCGAGCGAGCGAGAACATCAGGAGCGTGACAAATACAGGGATTCGTGCTCTTGTTAACACAGAATTCCTCCGGAGGCAGAAATAATGCAGCAGACAGAGAGCGATCTTATACAAGAATGACCGTCGCGAAAGCGGGCTTCACCGCAGAGACGCAGAGTACGCAAAGGGGGCACAGAGATCTGATCGAGGACTCTGCGCCCCCTTTACGTCTTTTGCGCCTCTGCGGTGAACCGGACTTGAAACTCTAACAAACTGTGCTTCGCCAGTGAAACCTCTCGGTCTATTACAAATCAATTGCAACGACTTCGTGATCGAGTATCGCGGGGACGGTGAGCGTCAAGTATCGACCGCTGCGTTCGACACGCGGAATTATGTTGGCCGCCAGCAGCTTGACTGTGCGTGGCCGCGCCCCATCCGGAATGCGGACGCGGACCTTCTGAGCGCCGATCGCAATTAACTCCCGTATGGGGCCTTTCATCATCATCGGGTTGGTGAGGTTGACGAGGTGCACGGTCATGGACTTCTTCTGCCGCCACACGGTAACGTCCAGGACGCCGGGACCGGTGATGGCGACGGGCGGCTCTTCGTTCGTCGCCCATTCAACGCTGTTGCGCAACAGTTTGAAATGGTCGACGCAAAGAACCTCCCAGAAGGTGCGGTCAATGTCCCAGGGGAAGTAGATCACGCGGCCGCCGTCGCTTGTTGTTCCCACCGACCCGTGTGACGCCTCAGATCGGTCAGCCGGCTGTGGGCCACGCAAACCTACCTCCCGCAGATACACCTCCGGCCTGTCGGTCTTCGCAACCCGCGGATAGACCTTCTCCATTGGGAGATCGGGATAACTCGGGATCAGAGTCAGCGGCGGGTTCGAAAATTTTTCGCGGGCTTCGACTTCGACGCGCCAGACTCCGTGGATGATGCGCGAGGCGTCTTCGAGACCCTTCAAGATCGGATGTCCCCGCGTGGAGTTGTGTTCGAGCCGCAGATAGGCATTGCGCATCGGGGCTTC
>JBGPFL010000508.1:0-4673 GCA_041483295.1 Blastocatellia bacterium
CCTTGCGACCTAGATCCTAAATCCTAGATTATCCTAGATCCTAAATCCTAGATCCTAAATCCTAGATCCTAAATGATCCTAAATCCTAAATCCCAGATCCTAGATCCCAGATCCTAACCCGTGCTATTCTCCCCACGCTTGGGCCTTAAGTTGTTCCTTTGGGAGGTGTCACCGGTGATCGTTCCGCTCAATGAGTATGACTTTCTAAAGCGCGCTCTTGTCGCGTACGCCGCGGAAGAAGCGGTGGTCTGCGGCAACGTTCGTTTCACCTATCGAGAGTTTGGCCGGCGCGTCGACGCCTGGACATGCGCTATGCGAAGTCTCGGAGTGGAAAAGGGCGACCGCGTGGCGATTCTGTCGCAAAACTGCCATCGCGTCCTCGAAGCATTCTTCGGCACGCCGCTCCTGGGTTCTATCCTTATGCCGCTCAACTTCAGACTGTTGCCCGACGACTTTGATTACATTCTCAATCACGGCGGGGCGAAGGTGTTGATTGTTGAAGAAGGGCTCACTCATCTGGTCGACGGTATCCGCGGCCGGCTCGAGACCATCAAACACTATGTCCTCGCGGCTAGTGAAGGCGCAGCCCGGACCGATCCGCCTGAGGGCTGGCGTGACTACGAGACCCTGCTCAGCGAATCCTCAGGCCACATTCCTTCCCATGCCGAAATCGACGAGAACGAGCCGTCCGCGCTCCTATACACGTCGGGCACCACCGGCCGTCCCAAGGGCGTGATGCTCACCCATCGCAATCTGTACTTGAACGCTATGAACTCAATATGCGAGTTCGGAATCCACGAGCGTGATGTCTATCTGCACACGCTGGCCCAGTTTCACTGCAACGGATGGGGAGTCCCATATGCAGTGACGGGGATGGGTGGGACTCACGTTATGATAAAGAAGTTTGAGCCGGCGCCCTTTTTCGACCTGGTCGCGCGCGAACGGGTGACCTTCGCCTGCATGCCGCCGACGATGATTAACATGGCATTGAACCATCCAATTGATTCGGACTCGCTGGCCAAACTGCCTCGTGGGATGAGGGTTGGCACTGCAGGCTCCGCTCCGCCGCTTGCAACCATTCAGGGCGCCCAGGAGAAGTTCGGATGGCGCGTGATCCAGATATACGGCTTGACCGAAACCTCACCCTTCTTGACTGTGTCCAAAGTGAAGCCCCACATGGATGCCTGGCCCATCGACCAGAGACTTCGAGTTCAAGCGAAGACGGGATACCCGATGATCGGCGTCGACATTCGAGTGCTCAACGACCAGGGTGTCGATGTAGCGCCCGATGGCGGCGAGGTCGGGGAGGTGGTTACTCGGGCCAACGTGGTGATGGCGGGCTACTGGCGCCAACCCGAGGCGACTGATGCGGTGATCGTCGACGGCTGGTTTCATACCGGGGACATGGCGCTGCTGGACAGCGAAGGCTTCATCGAAGTGGTCGATCGAAAGAAAGATCTGATCATATCGGGAGGCGAGAACATCTCGTCAATTGAGGTGGAGGGACTTCTTTACAAACATCCCGCCGTGTTGGAGGCGGCGGTAATCGCGGCGCCGGACGAGCGCTGGGGCGAGGTACCTTGTGCGGTGGTGGTGCTGAAAGACGGCGCTGAGGCGAGTGAGGCCGAACTGGTCGACTTTTGCCGCGAGCATCTTGCGCACTTCAAGTGCCCCAAGCGCATCGACTTTATCGCAGGGCTTCCGCGCACCGCGACCGGAAAGATTCAGAAGAATCTCCTGCGGGAGCGATTCTGGAAGGACCAAAGCAAGAGAGTTGGTTGAAGAAGTCCCGCGTTTCAAAACCTCACTACGAGTCCCGCCGAAATCATGTAGTTGTGCTGCCAACTCTTGAGCTGGGTCACGCTCAACCTCGGCGTGCCGCTGTAGAAATCACGCACTTCGCCTCTCAGACTCAAGTGCGGAAACACTTTTACATCGACTCCGCCCCCGAAGTCATAAGCCCCCGCCACTTTGGTGCGACCTGAGCTATTGGGCTGTCCGTCTGTCTGCGTGTCGCTTGCAGTGAGCCGCGCCACTCCCAGTCCCGCGAATGCGTAGGGCGACCATTTGAAGCCCGGCAACAGTTTGAGCTTGATCCCCGGTGCGAAGAACAGCGAGGAATAACTGCTGGGGAGCACGGCGTTGGACGCCTTCAAATCCCTGCTCGGAGTTACTACCAGAGGGAACTCGAAGTAGAGCGCAGCCGCCTTACCATCAAAGAACCGCGACGAATAATTGAGCTGATAGGTCAGCCCCGCGCCGGTTCGGATGAAGCCCGGTCTGGGAAGCACGAACCCGTGCTCTCCAGTCTTGAGTCCGCCTGCAAGAAAGGCTCCTTCGTGCTTCTGGGCGGATGCCGCCTGAGAACCGCTTAACAACAGGAATACCGCAAATGCAAGTCTGGCTTTCATCATTCTCCTCATAGTTCATTCCTTGCCCTCTTCAATCCGCCGACACTGACGCCATACATTGCTCGAAGAAACGGCTGGCTTGATAGACTCAACGCTCTTTTGCTGTGCTGCGGCCCTAACAGGATGCTGAAACACGGACCGCCGCGAAGGCTCAAGCCAGCACGAGGTCGATCAGTACACGAGCTACCTTCTTTGTGCTCCTTCGTGTCTTTGTGTCCCGGTGGCAAAGGGCAGGTCCTGACAACCCGGCCTACGCCGACTTGAAGAAGTCAATGAGCACGCTATTCACCACCTCCGGCTTCTCCGTGAAGAAGAGGTGGCCGGTCTCTTCGAACTCGATCAGCCGCGCTCCTGGTATGTGCTCCGAAAGCAGTCTCGAGTTGCCCGGGTCGATGAGCGCGTCTTCCGTCCCGGTCATTACTAATGTCCGATGCGTGATCTGATGCAAGCGATCGAATGTGTTGTGCTGCATTACGGCTCCGAGCTGCAGCAAGTAAGAAGCTTTAGGCTGATTGTTGTTCTCCATCACGCGCAGCGCGCCTTCGACCAACTGAGGTTGTTCGTCAACCGTCTTCCTGGCGAACAAGATCGGAATTGAGTACCTCAGTGCTTCCGGTCTCGGCTTATCGCGCGACTCGTTGAATATTTGGACGGCCCAGTCAGGCGAACGAACTGCGGTGCGAGGACCCGCGTGCGTGCACCCCAGAGCAAGCTTCCGCACCTTGTGCGGATGCCGAAGCGACAACTCCTGAGCGACCATACCGCCCAGCGATACGCCGAAGACGTGCGCGGACTCTATCTCGAGCGCCTCGAGCAGCGCGGCAGTGTCGTCAGCCATATCGGCGATAGCGAATGGCTGTTGTGGCTGATCGGTGCGGCCAACGCATCTGTTGTCGAATGCGACGACTTGAAAGTGTGGTGCGAGGCCGCTGATCTGTTCGCGAAAGCCTTCGCAGGTGCTGCCAAGCCCTCGGATGAGCAGCAGCGGCGCTCCTGCACCTTCAAGTTCGTAGTAGATGTTGATGCCGTTCGCTTGAATGTGGGGCATGTCGCATGTATTACAATGTAAAGTTGAACGTGATCGTTCCCAGCACCTTCAACGGCGCTCCGCTCAACATTGTTGGGGTAGACGCGCGCTTCAATATTCCAGCTTCCCGTTAAAGATCATGTCCTTGACCTTGAACCTGGTATTGAGAGCAAAGCCAGACAGTTCCGAAACGAACTTGATCTCGCCGCTCTCTTCGGAAATGAAGGGCTTGCCCTCGACCATACGCGGGAAGATGAATCTGGCGCCGAGTCCATCTTTCTTGGGCGCCTGAAACTCCTGCAGGAAGAGTCGCTGACTGCCCTTTGCTATGAGATAGGTGTTGTTCTTTAGCTCCGCAGTGGTCCGGGTCTGCAACACCGACATTGCCCGTTGGAGCTGCCCTTTCGTTTCGGTCGAATCGACGTCAACCGCGATAACGATGTAGTCCGGAAAGTCGCCAGCCGCGAACGCCTTGATCTGAGCGGCGAGTTGATCGTTCATGTCGTCTTTGTGGTTGATCTCGATGATCCGGCTGAATGCCTGACGGATTGGTTTGGCCGAGAGGAATCTAATGCGGAAGTTTAAGTGGTCCGCGCTGCCTTCCACGGGTGGACCACCCGATACCCCGGTACCAGGCCCT
Source organism: Blastocatellia bacterium (assembly GCA_041483295.1). Taxonomy (GTDB): domain Bacteria; phylum Acidobacteriota; class Blastocatellia; order UBA7656; family UBA7656; genus DASYSA01. The sequence continues at coordinate 4,079 of JBGPFL010000508.1, forward strand.
GTGTTGAACATACGCGAAGTATTGCTGACAACCTGGGTCTGGCCCCATGGCGAGTCGTCCAGCAGCTTTCGCGCTTCCTTATCCGACCACTCAGTGTAGGGCTTCTTGCTCCACTGGGCGGAAAGGGCAATAGCACCGACAGCAAGCAGAATGGCCGGCGCCAGTATCTTGATACGAGTCGTCGCATTCATTGGGCCTCCTTCTGGATGGCTCGCGCAACCCGGCTTCGGGTCTTAGGCGCGGCTGCTCCTCGATCATTCAATGCTGCGGGCGATGGCACGGGAAGTCCTGTTCGATCCTTTGGAGCGCCGCCATCATAACTCAGCCGGGTTTGCCAGTTCAACTTTGCGTCGAGAACCGAGTACTCAGTCACAGTGATTGTGATGGACAAAAATGGCGTTCTGAATCCCACCCACGGCAGTTGGTGGATTGTTCAGATCCTGCCTACTCAAGCGTACTGTCTTGACCCTGTTCTTTCATCTCTCGCGCTCGCCTCGCGGCCGCGAGGCGAGCGCGAGAGATGAACGGGAGGAGGGTCGGTACTTCTTCCCTTGTAGGCCAAGTATGAACGATCCACCCACTGCCGTGGGTGGGA
>JBGPFL010000509.1:0-4668 GCA_041483295.1 Blastocatellia bacterium
CTGCCGTCACTAAATGTATCTGTCGGTCCCGGCCTTCGGACTGGTCAGCCTGATGAATACATCTTCAAGGGTCTCACGCTGAGGAGACAGTTCCATTACCCGAAAGCCCCGCTCCACCAACAACCGGTTCACCCTCGGAATCTGTTCGTCGGACATCTTCACATAGAGCGACCCCTCGCCATTGCGGACTACCGACAGAGCCGGGTCGGCCGCCAGTAGTTCGCGCGCCTCTTCCATTCGATCTACTGTGAGCTTGACCGTTTTGTCAGCGGCAACCAACTGGTCGAGTGTGCCTTGATAGAGCAAGCTGCCGTGGTCGATGATCGCGACGCGATTGCATATCTGCTCGATCTCGAAGAGCAGGTGGCTGGACAGCAGGACCGTGAGCCCAAGCTCATCCCGCAGCCGCCGAATCAGCGAACGCATCTCGTGAATGCCCTGCGGATCGAGGCCATCGGTCGGCTCGTCCAGGATGACGAAGTCGGGATTGGGCAGCAGCGCCTGCGCAATGCCCAGCCGCTGGCGCATTCCGTGCGAGTAGACACCCGCCGGATCGCCGGCTCTCGCGCGAAGCCCGACGATGTCGAGCACCTCGTCAATCCGCCGTCTATCAGCGCCGCCCGACATCGCGGCCAACAGGCTCAGGTTCTGTCTCCCGGAGAAGTGCGGATAAAACGAGGGGGTCTCAACGATCGCCCCGGTTCGCCGGAGTGCGCGAATCGGGTGCCTGGCCATGTCGTAGCCAAGCAGTCGCACGCAGCCGGACGTCGGCCTCACCAGACCCAGCGCCATTCGAATAGTGGTCGACTTGCCTGCGCCGTTCTGCCCGAGAAAGCCGAAGATGTCCCCGCGCTCGACCCTCAGAGAGATCTCATTGACGGCCACTCTCCGGCCATACCTCTTGGTGAGCTCCTCAGTCTCGAGCACTACGTCGCTCATAGTCACCTACAACGCCACCTCGATCAGCAAGGGCCAGTGATCCATATGGCCTACCGCTGCGCCCCGGATGACTTCGGCCCGCCGCAACAGCGCGACCTCGGCAGGGCCGAATATGTAGTCGATCCGGCGTTCGTTCAACGCTGTCCATCCTGCGTCTCGGCCCAGGTCGCGAAAGTACTTCAATATATAACTGTATGACTCACTGTCATTCTTCAGATTATCTGTAAACAGATTCGACTGATTGCGGGCATTCACCTCAAAGTTGAAGTCGCCTCCGATGAAGACGATGGCGTGGGAGGGACGCGCGCGGGCCCAGTCGACGACGTCGCCGGCGAACACGCGCCTTCGCGCGGCGTTGAAGGCATCGGCATGGGCGCTCACCAGCACGACCTCTTGCGCCTCCTTGCGGAAGTGAAAGGACGCGCTCATAGCATACCGATCTCCACTGTGAATCTCTTCGAATCGCGCGTCCGGATCCTTGACCAGCACTGCTTCTATTCGATCGTTTGAGCCGAAACTGCATACCGCGCCTCTATAGCGGCGGCGAAGATGGCCGAGCAGAACTTCCAACTGATCCGCGCCGGCCAGTTCCTGCAACGCAACGGCATCCGGATCGTTTCGAAGAATAGTGTCGGCAACCGCCGGCAGGTCTCGAGTGTGGGCTCGCGAGTCCTCCTCGAGACTCGCATAACCGATGTTCCAGGTCATGAGTTTCAGCCGCGGCCCGTCCGCGGACTTCGTGCCTAAGACCGCGCGCTCGCGCACAGGATCGAAGTAGATCGCGCTTCCGATCATCGCCAGAAAGAACGTCGCGAGTAGAATCTTAGCCCACATATCAGCTCGTTATGTCCTTTCGATCGAAGATGGCGACCGCAGCCAGCAGTATCCCGAAAATGTATGCTCCGCATAAGCTCCCATAGTGCCAGAAGCTTCGCCACGGAATCACCGGTTTGAAGACATCTCGCCAGAAGTCCATGTCGGTCGTGAAGAAGTAAGGCCTCAGGTGCTCGAAGAACTCAACCCGGCCGATGATGTAAAGCATGATGTAGAGAGCCAGCGTGCTCACGATGGCCATCGCCGAAGTCTCAAACAGCACGGAGAAGAGCATGGCGATCGCCGCCACGACCAGCAGAGCCCAGGTGGCTGAGAAGGTCGCATATATGAAACGCCACACCGCTTCGTCGCGGGCAATCTTCCCCGGTTCGTCAACGAGACTAAGCGGGCCGGGAAAGAGTTCCAGGTTGTCCCATCCCATGAACACGCGTCCGACCAGGAGGTTGATCCCAATGAAGAAGGCCATCAGCAGATAGGTATGCAGCGCTACGACAAAAAACTTCGAGAGAAAGATCGATACGCGCGAGACGGGCCGGACGCAGATCATTCTCAGTGTCCCCGTGCGAGCCTCGCCGGCTATTTGTGCGCCCGCAGTCATCGCAACGAAGACAGGGATCAGCAGGCTGAAGGAAAAAACAACCGAGTAGAGCGCGAAGGTCAGGCCGTTGAAGTAGCTCTTGGACTCATACGTATACTTGAATTGCGCGCCTGCCTGTCCGGCTCCTCCGCCGCCGCCGCCCATTTTTCGTTCGGCGTATGAGTAGAATCCCCACAACATCAACGCGACGAATCCGGTAAGCGCGGCAAAGGAGAGGTAGAAACTCCTCGAACGGATCAGCTTCAGGATCTCGATTCTCAGTTGTGTGATCATCCGTTGTCACGCGCTCCGGGCGCTCGGAGTTGGATGCAACTCAGACGCGAATGGGACGCTGACTGCTTCATCATCTGATTTCGAGAACGTTCTGGAAAGAAAAAAGTTCAGCTCAGAGAGTCCGGCAGTGGTGCTCCTCAGCCTCGCTCTGTGGTTGGCACCATCGGAAGGGGGGTTCAACGACAGGCGGCGGGTGAGAAACCCAAACGGAGGATTGGCCCACACACGGAGGTGGGTGGTTTAGCGTTTGGCCGTTCTGAGCAGCTCGTTCGGCGTCGACCCGTTCTGGTGCACCGCTCACCTTAAGGAGAATAGAGGCTCTTTCAGGTTGACCGCACTAGAATGTCCAAACTCCCGGCCACCACCTTCCCGTTGGTGGGATTCTCCGATTTCTCTAGCAATCTCCTGCCCAGACACCGGGCCATTATTGCGGCGATCCTGGCTAGTTGCTCGATCGCCTGATCGCGTAATCGGGCCAGCAGAGGAGCGGGCTTCGATTGTTGAATTCAAACTCATCATCCATCCCGGCTCGCCCAAAAGGATTACCCCCCGCGGCCGCCGGCGCCGCGGGCTGGAACTTCGGATCCAGCGCCTTCGCGATCTCGTTGCGCGCGTCTTCAAGGTGCAACCTCGTCGTTCGGTCTGTGGTCCGGGCCAGCGCCCTCGAGATCATCTGGTTTAACGATTGAAGCTCTCCGCGAATGTATGGCCGCTGATCGTCGGTCGCAGCAGCGCGCCCGTTCAGCTTCTCATCCATCAGGTCCAGATAACCACGTTGCAGGTTGCGGCGATACGCATCGATCTTCACCGGCCCCGCGTCGAGCTCGCGCCATACTCCTTTTCGCACGTCATCGAGGAACTCCGCAGGGCTGTAGGCCGAGCGGCCGTCTATCGCTTCCTGCTCAACGAGGCGGCCGAATCTGGCGCCGCCCATCAGCGAATTGAGAACTCGCATCTGGCTCGCGCGTATGCGGTCGAGCGCGCCGTTGGGCTCGATGCGCCTGAGAACCTCCGGCTTGAGCGCCCAGGTTGGAGTAGTGAAAGCGTTCTCGTTCAAGAACCGTACTGCGGCAGCCTGTTGCTCTTTTGGAACCGGGACGAAGCGCACTCCCTCCTGTCCCGCATGCTTCTGCTGTGAGTTGAGGCCTCCGACGATCTGAACTACGTGGTTCAACTCGGTCACCCATTGGCCCAGCATACGGCCGTAGATCTCATTGAGATCATCGTATGGCTCGCCGGGTTTGGAGGTTGCGGAGAGCAGCATGTTTGAAACCCGTTCGAGGTTCTTAATCCCTAAACCGGTGGACTTCACCGCGTCGGCATCGCCGACCGCTTCGGTGTTCTCACCCGGGTCCGACCCGCGCGTGTCAGCGGTCGAGAAGCGAAGCCAGGGAGTCTTGTCCTGCGCCCTCGCCCATTCGTCGAGCGTCTTCTTCTCGTCGTCAGCGCTCTTCGCATCAGGGATCGGCTTATATCCCCACATTGTCGCCCATCGATCGTAGGGACCGATCTTGGGAATGAGGTCGGCGGGTTCGAATTTGTCCTCCGGCTGGGCGACGTAGTTGAAGCGCGAGTAGTCCATCAGCGTTGGCGTGTGGCCCATCTTCTTCACCCACTCGCGGTCGCGCACTTTGTCCGCCGGGTAGGTCGCACTCGCTTTCATGTTGTGCTGGAAGCCGAGGGTGTGACCGACTTCGTGGGCCACCACGTACTCGATCAACTCTCCCATCAGATCATCGGGAAGCGGCAGCTTCTGCGCGCGCGGGTCGAGCGGGCCGACCTGAAGGAAATACCAGTCGCGCTGCAGATTCATTACGTTGTGATAGAACTGAATGTCCGATTCAAGGATCTCACCGGTACGCGGGTCTGCGACGTGTGGTCCGGATGCGTTCTCGATGGTAGAGGGCAACCAGCGAATCACGGAATAGCGAGCATCTTCAGGACTCCAGTTCGGGTCTTGCTCCGCGGTTGGCGCCTCTTTGGCGATGATCGCTTTCTTGAAGCCGGCCTCTTCAAACGCCTCC
>JBGPFL010000510.1:0-4656 GCA_041483295.1 Blastocatellia bacterium
AGTTCATTCTCGCCCACGACACCCACTCCGAGCGCCGGCCCGTATTGAATCAGCGGCATCGGGTGAAAGCCCTGGCTATAGCCGAGCCTGATGCCCGCCCGCCTGAACCCGCGGGGCACCGCCCGAATCAGGTCGAGGTGAGAGAGATACTTGACCTCGTCGCCTTTCAGGAACGCCGCGCGGTAATGATAGAGGGCGCCGCCGTGGGATTCAGTTTGAGAGGGAGAAATATCCGGGCCGGCAGTTGCAGCCCCCTCGACTTCGAAGCGCGGACCCGGAGCCGCAGGATCCTCATTGACTCGGATCGCCTTTTCGATCTGCACAAGCGGACGTTCTATAGTCAAGTCCTCGATCGAAGCGACGCGCTCTTTATAAGTCCGGACCTCCTTATGAAGCGCGAGAGCTTCATCGAGGTGCTCGCGTGACCGAACCAGATCGCATTCCAGGCCGCAGTTGTAACAGAGCAACGGCTGTGAAGCTATCCGCTCGAACGCCTCATGTGAGGGAGCGATCGCCGTCGGCCGGCCGTCAATTATCTTTACTGGAAGTTCGCAAGGCGGGGAGATTTTGGCCTTGATTCCTTTGATGTATTCCCGCGCGTTGAACTCGCGCTTGACCAGAGTGTCGATATGGTCCCACGGGAGTTGAACCAGCGGTGCGCCCGGCTTATCGAACTCCCTGACCGGGAATTCCTGCAGGTATAGCGGGACGTCGATGCCCTCGGCTCGCAGGGCCTCCATCCATTTGTCGATTTTGAAGTGCTCGGTCCAGCCGTCGAATCTGCAGCCCATCCGCCATGCCCTCTCTATGACGTTGCAGAGTCTCCGATCGCCGCGAGAGATGATGCCTTCGAGCAGAGAGGTCTCGGCGTGATGAACCTTGACCTCGATGCGATAGCGGCGGCCCAGATCCTTGAGCATGCGCTGCTTCGATTTGATCGATTCGATCTCTTCCTGCCGGCACCACTGAAATGGAGTGTGAGGCTTGGGAACAAAGTAGGAAGCCGAACAGGTGACCTTGACCGACTTGTTGAACTTGTTCTTTCCCAGTTCGCGGACCTTTCTGCCGAGCTCCGCGATTCCGGCGACGTCGTCTTCGGTCTCCGTAGGCAGGCCCATCATGAAATACATCTTCATTGCGGACCAGCCTTCAGAGAAGGCTATCGAGCACGAGTTCATTACATCCTGCTCGGTGATGTTCTTGTTTATCACGTCTCGCATGCGCTGCGTTCCGGCCTCGGGCGCTATGGTAAAGCTGGTCTTTCTCACGCGCGCGATCTCTCGTGCAAGAGACTCAGTGACTCCTGAAGCTCGCAGTGAAGAGACCGAGAAGCTGACTTTGCGGCGCTGGAGCTCCTCACCCAGCACCTTCACCAGCGGTTCCAGGCAGGTGTAGTCGGCAGTCGACAGCGAGGTCAAACTCGTCTCGTCGTAGCCCCCCTTCTCAATGCCATCGAGTATCGTGTTGACGATCTCCTTCGGATCGCGCTCGCGCACCGGGCGATATATCGTGCCGGCCTGGCAGAAGCGGCATCCATCAACGCACCCCCTCGCAATCTCGACTGCGACCCGATCATGAACGGCTTCAACGCCGGGAACCGGGGAATCGGAGGGAAAGGGGAATTTGCTCAGGTCGGCGACGACACGGCGGCGAATCGGAAACGGAATAGTTCGATCTTCGGGTCTGTCGACAACCAGCAGACCATGATGCGGACTGACAGAGGTCGGGTAGAGAGAGGGCACGTACATGCCTTCGATCCGGGCAATCTCCTTCAGCACGTCCTCGCGGCTATCACACAGGGCCGAATCTCGAATCTCCATGTAGCGGGAGACAAGCTCCGGAAAGGCTTCTTCGCCATCGCCTATAACAAACACGTCGATGAAATCTGCGATCGGCTCAGACGAATAGACGGTCGGGCCGCCGGCAATCACCAGCGGATGCTCGAGGGTTCTATCCGCGGTGCGAAGCGGTATCCCTCCGAGGTCCAGCATCGTAAGCACGTTCGTGTAGCTCAACTCGTACTGGAGCGAGAAGCCCACTATGTCGAACTCGCCGAGCGGCGTGTAGCTCTCGAGGGATACGAGCGGCATGCCACGCTCGCGAAGCTTGGCTTCCATATCGGGCCATGGAGCATAGACTCGTTCAGCCGCCCAGCCTTCGCGTTTGTTCAGCAAACCGTAGAGAATCTTCAGTCCCAGATGGCTCATGCCGATCTCATAGGTATCGGGGAAGCAAAGCGCGAGGTGGGTGTGAATCTCTGAAGGCGATTTGCGAACGGAGTTCCACTCGCCGCCGACATAGCGGGCGGGCTTCTCAACCAACGGGAGAATCGAGTCAAGCTGGGCTCGATACCGTGCTGACTTTTCCGTCTTAATCTCTTCGTTCATCCTCTTTCAACTTGCGTAGGCGTTCAATCAAGAAGCTATCATACCTCGCAGTGGGTGTAGGAGACGAGGAATAATGTCGGGTTGAGCCTCGATATCAACTAGTTCACAAATCTTCGCAGTCTCACGCTGAGCGCCAGCCCCACACACAGGAACATAGACATGATTGACGTGCCCCCGGAGCTCATCAGCGGCAGAGGTATCCCCATGATGGGCAACAGCCCGACCACCATCCCGAGGTTGCACAGGATGTGAAAGGCGATGAGCGCGATGAACCCGATAGTCATCAGTGCCCCGGACCTTTCCCGCGCCCCCGAGGCCACAGCGAAGAGCCTCCAGATGAGCATAAGATAGAGCGCCATCATCAGCAGCACGCCCATGAACCCCGTCTCTTCTGCCACGACTGCGCCTATGAAATCCGAATGAGCGAAAGGAAGGAACCCGAGGCGCCCCTGCGTTCCCTGCCCTATCCCTTTGCCCAGCATTCCGCCCGATCCGACTGCGATCATTGACTGGATGGTCTGGTACCCGTAGCCCTTCGGGTCGGCCTTCTCCGGGTGAAGGATAACCTCGATGCGCTGCTTTTGATACTCCCTCAAATGAGGGTAGACAGCGACGAGGCCCACGGGTACGGCAAGAATCGCGGCCACAAGCAGCGTCTTGCGCATACCGCCGACGAAATAGAAAGAGCCAAGGATCGCTCCGAATGTGAGCATTGTGCCGGTGTCGTGCTCGCGAAAAATCAGGTAAACTGGAGGCGCGGTAATCAGCGCCATTATGGCCATGTCCTTGATCGACAGGGGCCCCTCCCGTGGCTGCGACAAGTGGCGAGCCAGCATCAGTATGGTCGCCACCTTGGCAAACTCACTCGGCTGCAGGCTGAAACCGGCCACGTTAAGCCACGCCCTATTTCCGTGGATCTCGACCCCAACAAAGAGGACCAGAACCAACAGCACCATAACGAACGCGTAGAAGAACGGCGCGATCGCAATGACGATCTTCCGATAGTCGGTGAGCATTACAACAACCGCGATCATGACTCCGATTCCCAGCGCGATGAGTTGCTTTTGAAACAGGGTGAGTCCGAGGTGAGTGCTTCGCGTGACGTCGGCCCCTTCTGTGCTGATTATTCCCAGGCAGCCGAGAAGCGTCAGCGCAATGGGCGCCAGAAGCAGCAACCAATCCACGTCCTTAAAGCTTCTGCGATTGATCTCGACCATCTTTACCTTCGAGCCGACTTTGACTTACTGGCCCGATCACTCCATCAGCAGGTGGGCCCAAACAAATGCTCTAACGGCGGCGGCCCTGCTCCGCGCGTCCCACGGCACGCATAGTTTGTTGAGCGGGCGGGGCTGGCGCCTCAGACGACTGGACCGGGTCGAGCTTCGCCGCCAACTCGGGGAGGATTGGACGGCCGAGCTTCTTGGAGAAGTACTCTGCGTTAATCATCCGCGATTTGGGTGCGGACGTGATGCCGCCCTGGCCGCCGTGCTCTGTCAAAACGACTGCGGCGAATTCCGGTTTTTCACTGGTGTGTAAAGGTGCGAAGCTAATGAACCATCCATGATCCTGGTGTTCCTTTGTGCGGACCTTCTCCTTTGCGATCACCTGGGCGGTGCCGGTCTTGCCGCCCACGTTCATACCCGGCAACGCCGCTCTGCCACCCGTGCCCCCCTCGTTCACCACACCCCAGGCGCCATAGGTGACGATGTCGACGGTCACCGGCGAGAGCAACAAGTTGACCGTAGAGTCTTCATAGAACTTGACTTTAAAGAGCTGGGTTTCTCTGGCTTCCTTTAGCAGATGAGGCGTATGGAACTCGCCTCCCATCATTATGCCGGCCTCGGCTCGTAACAACTGTAGTGGCGTAATTGCGACCGATCCCTGTCCGACCGCAGCAAGCACGGTGTCGAAGTCCTTCCATACGGGGTCGCGCGGATTCTGTCTCTTCTTCCATTCCCGGTCCGGAATTGTCCCTTTCAGCTCGTGTGGGAGATCAATTCCGGTCTTGGCGCCGGCTCCGAACCTGACTACCCAATCGTGAATTCTGTCGATCCCCATCTTCAGGCCAAGGCGATAGAAGTAGCCGTCGCAGGAGTGCACGATGGCAGCGTGAATGTCAGGCGAGCCGTGATTCCCCATGCAGGCAACAAATTTGTTGCCCATCTGAATGCCGTGGCCGCAGGCGAGCCTCGAATCCCTGGGCGTGATTACACCCTCTTCGAGCGCCGCGGTCGTCATCATCAACTTCCACGTCGAGCCAGTCGGGTAC
>JBGPFL010000511.1:0-4654 GCA_041483295.1 Blastocatellia bacterium
GCCGACCGCTTGAAGGTGAGGGACCGGATCAGCGTACGAACGGTGAACCTCAAGCGGTTCAAAGAGGAGGCCGAGCTGCTCCGGCAAATCTATAACGATGCGTGGAGCACGAACTGGGGATTTGTTCCGGTAAGCGGAGAGGAGTTCGATCACCTGGCGAAAGACATGAAACAGATTGTCGATCCCAGAGTGGTACTGATAGCTGAGCAGGAAGTGGACGGGGGTCCGCCGCGCCCCATCGCTTTCATGTTGGCCATCCCCGACGTGAACCGCGCGCTCAAAAAGATCAACGGCAGGCTGTTTCCATTCGGGTTACTCAAGCTGCTTTGGCATTCGCGCAAGATCGACTTCATCAGGATCGTAATAATGGGGGTGGTCAAGGAGCACCACAACCTCGGCATTGCATCGGTGCTCTACGACGAGATCCACAGTCGAGCTCCGAACAGCGGATATCCCAGAGGGGAGATGAGCTGGGTGCTCGAGACCAACACGCTGATGAATCGCGCAGCCGAATTACTGGGGGGCCGGCGTGAGAAGACATACAGGGTTTATGAGATGAAGCTGTGAAGAGTGATGCGTGAGGGGTGATTCGTGATTCGTGCGGAGCGATCACGGATCACGCATCACGCATCACGGACTACGCATCACTCCTCACGCACATCACGCCTCACTTGTGCTATTATGACCTTTCCGTCTTGGGTGCAGTTGCCGAGCAGTTCGAGCAGGACCACACACGCGCTCTTTCGCCCCGAGTAAGGGAGAAGGTGACACAAGCGACGCTAGTTAGCAGATGGCACCGTGTTGAGCTCGGTGCGACTCGCTTCTTTCAACGGGTTCGTCTACCCAGCAATCAAAAGGATTTCATCCTGACGATAACGATCGCGGTCGCCTGCGGGCTACTTGCGGTCAGCTACCACGGCCTCATCTTACTGATTTCGAAGAATGTCATCCAACGCGCGGTGGAGCTTCAGGGAACGTCTCGGGTCGTGTGGATGTTGATAGTCCCGACGGCTGGCGGCCTTGCAGCGGGGCTGTTGATCTACTACTTCGCTCCGGACGCGCGAGGCAGCGGCATCCCGCAAGTGAAGATCGCCTACTCGATGGATTATGGCCGAATTCCCATGCGAACGGCCGTCGGCAAAGCGGTGATCTCCGCGCTGTGTGTCGGGTCGGGAGCAAGCCTCGGGCGCGAAGGTCCGACCGTTCAGATCTGCGCGGCTGTCTCGCATGCCATATCCAAGCTCTTCTCGATACCCCGCCGCAAGCAGATGAATCAGCTCCCCGTAGGAGCAGCCGCCGCCATCGCGGCAGCATTCAACACCCCCATCGCGGCTGTGACCTTCGCTTTGGAAGAGATCATAGGCGACCTCAATCAGAAGCTTGCTGCTTCGATAGTGATCGCTGCGGTCATAGCATCAGCCATCGAGCGAGCGATACTGGGTCCCAACCCTCTGTTCGTCGGCGCGAATTTATACGTGCTCAACAGTCCGACCGAATTGCTGGGCTACGCGGCGCTTGGTATAACCGCGGGTTTCGTGGGTGTCGGATTCTCGAAGCTGATATTGTGGCTGCGGATGGTGTTTCGGGATCGGGTGAACATACCGGGGTGGTCCAAGCCCGCTGCCGGCGGGGTGATCATCGGAGTCATAGGCCTTTGGCAACCGCACGCGCTTGGGCTGGGATACGACTATCTCGGTGAATTCCTCGCAGGCAAGGAGAATCTCCTGCTGAAGGGCGTGCTTGCCCTCCTGTTGGCCAAGATGCTGGCCTCGGCCTTCAGCTACGGATCCGGGATGTCGGGCGGAGTCTTGGGACCATCGATGTTCGTCGGCGGCATGCTAGGCGCAGCCGTATGGCACGTGGTCAACCGTCTCAGCCCGGGGCCGGAAATCGGCGCTTTCGCCCTGGTCGGAATGGGAGCGATGTTCGCCGCAGTGATTCGAGTGCCGATCACGTCGATCCTGCTGATCTTCGAAATGACCTACAGCTACAAGATAATACTGTCGGTCATGATCGCAAACGCTCTGGCCTATGCCGTGGCGTCGAAGCTCACCCCCCTCTCAATCTACGAGGCGTTCATGTTTCAGGACGGCATTCAGCTCGGGCCGTCTCCGAAGAGCGATGCGCTCACTCGGATCACCGCAGCGTCGATGATGACTCGTGAGGTCGTGACCTTGCCGGACGATCTGACCGTGGGTGAAGCGCACGACCTGGTCGGGGCGCTCGAGTTCAATGGTTATCCGGTTCTACGCGATAGCCGCATGGTCGGGTTGATCACGACAGGGGATTTGAAACGGCTCGAGGCGGAGGGACGTCGAAGCGAACTGATCGCCGACGTGATGGTCAGGAAGGTTGTGCACGCGCATCCGGATCAGACTCTTGACACCGTCGTGCTGAAGTTGGCTCAGCGAGAGCTCTCGCAGCTTCCGGTTGTCTCGCGAGCAAATGACGGCCAACTGCTTGGCATCATCACCCTGCGCGACATCGCACGAGCTCAGGCGAAGATGGCGTCTCTGCAATACTCGCTTGGGCCCGATGACACGATCCGCCCAGCGAATCTTCCCTGAAAGTCGCACTATCGCCTGAGTCGAGTCCTACCAGACACCATATATGTCGTTATAGAAGTAGAGCGCAACGACGCCCAGGACAAGGCCGATGATACTGAGCACTCCATTTCGCCGCTTATTCGCTTCCGATTTGAATTCGGTCTTCGGAGGAGATATCACAGTGGCGAGGCCCATCAACAAAAAGACAGGTCCGCATAGAATGATCACCGCGAGCTTTGCTCCGTACGGGGTGGCCTTATGGCTGAAGTACCATGCGGCCAAGGCACATCCCGCGCCAACCAGCAGGAACACCGCTCCTAGTCGGCGGTTCTCTTTTTCGAAGGTTATCTCAAACGAGTCGGACCCTTGGGAAAAGCGTTGATCCATTGACACCGTCTCCCTCGTTTGGGTATTGAACACAACATCCGACTAAAGGGGCTCCATCAATAGAAAGGGCGCCCAGGAGGACGCCCTCTCCACCTTCTTCTCGCTCAACCTAGACGGGCACGCCCGTAGTGATGAATTTAGTGTCTATGTTGTTGCGCTTGAACAGCGCTTCGAGGCCCGTCTTATCAACACCTTTGCTGAATGCTTCCTCGGGACTAACCACGTCCGACTTTACCAGCTCTGTCAGGGCGTCGTTCAGGGTGACCATGCCGATCGCGCGTCCGGTCTGCATCGAAGATGCGATCTGGAAAGTCTTGCCCTCGCGTATCAGGTTGCTGATCGCCGGCGTGACGATCAAAACCTCGAGTGCGGCAATCCGGCCCCCGCTCTTCTTGCGCAGCAAAGTCTGCGAGATCACGCCTTTCAGCGATTCAGAGAGCATCACACGTATCTGAGCCTGCCGGTCGGGCGGAAACTGGTCTATGATGCGGTCGACTGTAGAGGCCGCGGTAGTCGTGTGCAGCGTTCCGAAAACCAGGTGGCCTGTTTCGGCCGTCTCGATGGCGATGGCAACGGTTTCGAGATCGCGCATTTCACCCACCAGGACAATATCGGGATCTTCGCGAAGGGCGGCCCTGAGCGCATCCTTGAATGAGTCGGTGTGGTTGTGTACCTCACGCTGGTTGACTAGACACTTCTTGTTGTCGTGAACGAACTCGATCGGATCTTCAATCGTGATGATGTGTTCGTCGCGGATGCGGTTGATGTAATCGACCATGGCGCAAAGGGTGGTCGACTTTCCCGAACCCGTCGGTCCGGTCACCAGCACAAGACCCTTGTTAAGCTTGCAGAGATTCAGGATGAACTGCGAAAGGCCAAGCTGGTCAACTGTAAGAATCTCCTCCGGGATCACCCTGAACACGCCCCCCATGCCTTTGCGATCCATGAAGACGTTGCAACGGAAACGCGCCAGACCGAGAATCTCGTAAGCGAAATCTGTGTCCCTGCGCCGTTCAAATTCCTCGAGCCTGTTTGGAGGCATTAACGAGGTCAGTAGCCGCTTGGACTCTTCTGCTGTGACCGGCGCGTGAGAGCCGGCGAGTGGCATCATCTTGCCATCCTTGCGAATCAGAGGCGGCATGCTGACGCTCAGGTGCAGATCCGATGCGCCAGCGGCGAACATCGCGCGGAACAGATCATCCATCGCCACCTGCCCGTTGGAAACGTGCGCCTGAGACGTAGCGGCCCGCGGAGGTGCGGGCGCCAAAGGCGGAGGTGGTGGCGGTGCGAAGGTTGATGCTGGCGGCGGCGGCGGAGCAAAAGTCGATGGTGCCGGCGCGAAGGTTGATTCCGGCGGCGGAGCTGGCGGCGGAGCAAAAGTCGATGCCGGCATGGCGGGCTCTTGCGGAGCATCCCAGGGCGCCGGTGGGAAGACCGGTGCGGACTTGAGTTCGGGCGCGGGCGGGGGCCAGCTCTCCTGTGGTGGAGGAGCGGCTGGCGCCTGAGGTGCGGCCGTCTGTTGCGGCGGCTCGGGCGATTGCAGCGGCCCCCCGCCAAGCAGCGGGTCGGCTCCGTTCGATGCGGGCTTCAAGCTGACGCAAAGACCACCATTCGACTTCTGGATCGAAACCTTGAAGCTTCCGGCTTCGCCGCAGTCGTAATCGAAGTCGACCTCGGGCTGGGTCGACAACAGCCGGCGCACTGACTCAGGAACGATAGGC
>JBGPFL010000512.1:0-4650 GCA_041483295.1 Blastocatellia bacterium
ACCGTCGACTTCGAGGCCGTGAAGGACGGTAAGGTCGTCTTTAAGGGAGAAGGCGACGAAAACGTGACGATCGAGGCCAAAGGCAGCGAGGGATCGGGATCCTTTGAAGTGAAAACGGACAAGGGATCGGTGAAGTTCGGCGCGGGCGCCGCTGCTGAAAACCTTCCCGACTGGCTCCCTTCCTATCCGGGCGCGAAAGTTGAGGGGACCTATTCGGTGCGAGGCGAGGACGGGAGCACCGGGTCCTTCGCTTTTACCACGACGGACTCAGTCGATCAGGTGATCACCTTCTACGAAACCGAACTCAGGGGAGAAGAGTTGAAAGTCAGTGTAACCACGTCGAAAGCGAACGGGTTACTCGCGGGCGGCGTGGTCACCGGTGAAGACAAGAGTAACCACCGCACTGCCATAATTGCCGTGGCGGCAAAACCAGATGGCACTCAGGTGAGCGTGACCTTCACGACGAAGGACTAGCGACCTCTCCGATGACGAATAATGGAGCGGAGCGGCAGAGCGATTCACACTCACTAACTTGTGAGGGTGAATCACCCTGCGCGATGAAGGAACTCCAGAAAGGTCGATGCTACGAAGGCTCGAAGACAGGCCGGACCCGGTCAATGGACAGCTCGCTTCGTGCCCTTTGGTTGTCTTCGTGGCAAGAAGGCAGGTTTTCTGCAGCCCGGCTAGTCCTGTCTTCGCACGAGCGTCTCGCTTCTTTCAACCAGGCTGATGAACTCTGATCGATAGCCCTCCAGGTCCTCACCTTTGGCTTCACGGGCCAGCGCAAGACAGGTTGCGTAAGCTGAGTTGGCTTTGAACTTCGAATCCCTCAACAGCATGCCGAACTGCGCGACCGCCGCGGAGAACTTGAAGTTGTTGGACGCAGCCCCAATGTAGCCGTTCGAGTCGAGGACCGTGTGCGCGACAAGTTTGCTGACATCCTCTGTCGGCGGCTTGTAGCGCAGTTTTACAGTCATCAACTCATTGCTCGCAAATGCCTCGTGGTTGACCTCGTTGGTCTGATACTTCAGTGAGTCTACGCCGGTGATTTTTGCATCGACGCCGGTCGGAGTAATCTCGTAGAGGGCCGTGACCGTGTGGCCTGCCCCGACCTCTCCGGCATCCTTTTTGTCGTCTCTAAAGTCCTCGGCACGAAGCAGCCGGTTTTCATAGCCAATCAGCCTGTAGGCTTGCACCTTAGCCGGGTTGAACTCGACCTGAATCTTGACATCTTTGGCGATGGTGTACAGCGTGCCGCCGAGTTCGTTTACCAGTACCTTCTTCGCTTCCTTTAGCGAGTCTAAGTATGCGTAGTGGCCGTTGCCCTTGTCGGCGAGTTGCTCCATCTTCGCGTCTTTGAGGTTCCCTGCGCCCAGGCCGAGCACGGTCAAGAAGATGCCCTCCTTGCGCTTCTCCTCGATCATCCGAACGAGCTCGCTGTCGCTGCTCGTTCCTACGTTGAAGTCGCCATCGGTGGCCAGAATCACCCTGTTGTTTCCGTGGTCGATGAAGTTATGCCGCGCGACCTGATAGGCGAGGCTGATTCCTTCTCCTCCGTTTGTCGAACCGCCGGCCTGAAGCTTTCCGATAGCCTGGAGTATCTCTTCCTTTCTATCGCCGCTGATTGATGGCAGTACCAGGCCGGCTGCGCCCGCGTAGACGACGATGGCTACGTGGTCGCTTTCACGGAGTTGATGAACGAGCAGATTCAATGCGGACTTCAGCAGCGGCAGCTTGTCCGGCTGGTCCATCGATCCTGAAACATCGATCAGAAATACCAGATTGCCCGGCGGCAGGTTTTCGGACGACACCTGCCTTCCCTGCAGCGCTACCTCCACAAGTTTGTGCTGAGTGTTCCAGGGACACCGAGCGATCTCGGTATGTATTGAGAAGGGGCGGTCGTCTTCGGGCTGTGGATACTCGTACTTGAAGTAGTTGATCATCTCTTCAATGCGGACAGCGTCCCTGGGTGGAAGCTGCCCCTCGTTGATGAAGCGCCTGATGTTGCTGTAAGAAGCCGAGTCGACGTCGATTGAGAACGTTGAGAGAGGATTGTTGGCGACTGCGAGGAATTCGTTCTCGCCGATGTGGCCGTATTCTTCGGTGTTGAAGCTGCCCGGTTCTCCGGCCCGCTCCGGTGGCGGAGCGAGGCTGTCAGAAGAAATGCCTTCTTGAGCAGCTGGAGGCGACGTCACCTTGTCTGTTGCGTAAGTGCCTCGCGCATTTTCTCTCATCGCGGATTTGCAAGAAGTGAAACCCATGAGAACGAACACGCAAACAAGGAGATGCGCTAAGGCACTTCTTAACTTGATATTCATGATTCCTCCGTTCTGTTGCCGAGGTTGAGGTGCTGGTCCCACGGCATGAAAAAAACGCTTCGTTACTAAGAACGTTGCTACGTTGGTTCCTTGCTGTTTCTATTAAACGCACGAACCCGAAGTCCGGTTACATCATGCGGTTTCAGGCCGCTTCGTTAACGCCGATCTTCGGCGGCCAGACGCCCGTCTCCGAGCAATAGGGTCTGAGGCGGGAATCGCTTCGCCTCTGGCGAGGTCCGCGCCCGGCGCGCTAGAATGCCTCGTCGGTTTCATTATTCGACGGATTGCATTGTCAGAGATTGCTCTCGACTTTGCCATGAGTACTATGCGAAGAACCATACTGATTTCAAGCCTCGCCGTCGCGTTGCTTGCGCTGTCGGCTATGGCGAGACAGATTCAGATCGGAACCGTGACCGACCCTGTCGGTGCGCGACTACCCGGCGCAAGAGTGACTCTGTCCAATGCGCTGAATGGCTATCACGAAGCTCGCACGACGGACGAGCGCGGCGAATTCACTTTCAATTCGGCGGGTGCAATCAAAGGCGAACTAGCTGCGAGATTAGCAGAGTAATCCGCGAATAACGCGAATCTTCGCTAAAGAACCTCAGTCCGCGAACAGAAAGGCCTGACAAAGACCTGATCGAAGATTGACGCGAGGGCCGTCCTGCTCATTCGTGGTCATTCGCGAGATTAGCGGATAACATTCATTCGGCAAGTCTGAACCATGGACAACATCTACTTCATCACAGGCGCGCAGGGCTGCATAGGATCCTGGGTAGTCAAGACCCTTGTCGAGCGCGGCGACCTGCCGGTGGTCTTCGACCGCAGCGAAGACGCTCGGCGCTTGAGCGCGATAATGGATCGCCTCCTGATAGGACGGGTTCGGTTTTTGATCGGCGACATCACCGATACAAGAGTCGTCGGGGAAGCTCTTTCCCGTTCGAACGCGCGGCACGTCATTCATCTTGCGGGCCTGCAGGTGCCCACCTGTAAGGCTGATCCAATAGCGGGCGCGATGGTCAATGTCATCGGCACCCTGAATGTTTTCGAAGCCGCTCGCGCCCAGGGTATCGATCGAGTCGTTTACGCGAGCTCGGCCGCGGTCTTCGGGCTGGGCGAAGACGATGTGCCGCTCGACGAGTCGGCCGCGTGCGATCCCGCCACTCACTATGGCGTCTTCAAGCGCACCAACGAAGGCAACGCGCGCGTCTACTATCTCGACTGTGGACTGTCGAGTGTTGGTCTGCGGCCCCTCACGGTTTACGGTCCGGGCCGCGACACCGGGATCACCAGCGATCCCACCAAGGCGATGAAGGCGGCGGTGCTCGGGCGGCGCTTCCATATTCGATTCGGAGGGACGACCGATTTTCAATATGTGGCCGACACCGCGGCCGCGTTCATCGCGTGCGCCGATCGCGCTCCGGCCGGCGCTAACGTCTTCAATCTGCATGGCGACGCGGTCGAGATCTCAGAACTGATCCGCGTTGTGGACGCGCACCTTCCACGCGAACATCGCGGGTTGATCTCTTTCAGCGGGCCCTCTATCCCGGTCGCTTCGGTGCTGAGCGACACGGCTATTCGCGGGACGATAGAGGGGCTTTCTCACACTCCGCTCGATCAGGGAGTGCGTCAGACGATCGAGACCTTCACTGCGCTGCGTGACCAGGGAGCGCTCGACACCAGCGATATTGATGCATAAACCCGAAGAGGGCGTGGTGTGAAGCGCTTTCGCACTTGAATGCCGTCAAACTCAACAATGCGGGCGTGTGTGTTGACCGATGTCGCGAGGCTCGAGGTGCGCGAAGTGCCCCGTCCCGAGATCGGCCCGCACGATGTTCTGGTTAGGGTCTCCTCGGTTGGTCTTTGCGGGACCGACTTTCACATCTTCGAAGGGCACGCCAACTACAACACCGATGGGCAGGGAAGGCTCCTTCCTTTGGTCGACCATCCTCAGATACTCGGCCACGAGATTGCAGGTGCCATCGAAGAGACCGGGCGCGAAGTCGGTGACCTTCGAGCCGGGGACCGAGTGGTCCTCGATCAGGGTTTGAACTGTCTAAGCGAGCGCCGAGCGCAGCTCTGCGAATACTGCGCGAGCGGCGATTCACATCAGTGCGAATCCTACCGCGAGCACGGCATAACCGGGTTGCAGGGAGGATTGGCCGACTATATAGCGATCCCGGCGGTGAATGCGGTTCGGATCAGTTCGGATCTGGACTCCGGGGAAGCCGCGCTGGCCGAACCGGTGGGCTGCATAGTTCATTCATCCGACGCCGCTCGCCGCGCTTGCGGTCGCTACGCGATCAACCACGAGGACGCTGACAGGCGGGTG
>JBGPFL010000513.1:0-4645 GCA_041483295.1 Blastocatellia bacterium
CGCACACAAGGGCAGGAAAATAGCGGTCACTCCTCAAAACAGCACGATGAAGCATCTGAGCTATGGCCGCATCATCCTCGATTCCGGGGTGGCAAGCGCCAGTTTCCAAACGGGTGCTTCCGAGGTGAGCCTCATCTGTCTCTCGGGCAGCGGCACGGTGAAGGCTTGCGGCCAGTCACACGAGTTGACCCGCTTCGATTCGATCTACATTCCGCGCGACTCCGAGGTCGAGGTGACTACGTCAGGCAGCGTCGACTTAGCCGAGTGTTCGGCAGAGGTGGAAGGCAAATACCCCTTGCAGGTCGTGCGCTACGCGGACGTCGAGAAGGACGGCTCACTGAAGTTCGTCACCGGCGGGGAATCGAACACCAGGACGGTCAACATTTTGATCGGCAAGAACGTTCAGGCGGGGAGGCTGTTGGCGGGCATAACTACATCGGAACCCGGAAACTGGACTAGTTGGCCTCCGCACGAGCACGCATCGATGCTCGAGGAGTTATATGTGTACTACGACATGCCTGCGCCGGCTTTCGGAGTGCAGTTCGTCTACACTAATCCCGATCAACCTGACGTCGTTAGCATCGTGCGCGAGGGCGACGCGGTATTGATGCCGCGAGGATTTCATCCGAATGTCGCTGTGCCCGGCCACCCGATCAACTTTGTGTGGATGATGGCGGCGCACGGCGAAGTGGAAGACCGCCAGTTCGGCGTGGTGACAGTCCAGCCGGGCTTCGATCGAATGGGAACAGGATTAGAGGCGAGCCGGAAGTAGGAACCAGGGGTTTTGGATTTTGGATTGCGGATAGTAGAGTTCGATTCCATGGTAAATCGCAAATCCAAAACCTCCTTCAATCCAAAATCTAAAATCTAGAATCCCTAGCGTGGTGCCCAAGATGAACTCAAAGCCGAATCGATTGCTTGCCAGCGCTCTTGCGACCCTCGTGCTCGCCGCTGTTGCATCCCCACAATCGTCCACAAGCAAAGCACCGGGGCCGGTAACTCCATCGCGGCCCTTCTCGATCTTCAGAGCTCAATCGCTTGCCGAACTCGAGAGTCGCTTGAAAGCTGAGAACAAGACCGAAGACCTAATCGCCGGCGAAGGTATGCAGATGCGAATAGCCGTTCAACATTCGAAGGGGGAACCCACGCCGGGCGGCGAAGCCCACGACAAGGCCGACGATATATATTACGTGGTGGATGGGTCGGCTACTTTGACGATCGGCGGAAGGCTCGATGAGCCGAAAGAGATTCAGCCTGGCGAGTGGCGCGGCCCGAGAATCATCGGCGGGCAGACGGTCGAGGCAAAAAAGGGTGACCTGATCATGGTGCCTCGGGGGACGCCTCATCAGCGCAGCACGGTGGGACAGGACTACACGATCATTCTGATTAAGGTGTTAGCCGAGCCGCAGCGCGCTGCGAAGCCTTGAGGAGTATCAATGGCACCGGCATTCATAGTCTTAATACTCTTCATATTTGTTGTGAGTGTCTACACCGTGGCACCGCTTTACCTGAATTCGAAAGTGAAGCTTGCCGGAGACGTTTGGAGACTGGCGGTGACGCTCACCGGCAGGGCGCCTCTATGATAGACAGGATTCTGAAGATCGCCGTATCAGCCGCGGGCATGATGGTGTTGGGCCTGTTCATACTCATGGTATTCGAGATTGTCTGCATGCTCTCGTTCGACACCGACTAAACAGTCAAGCGTCGATGCGGGACAAGACCGACCGATCTAATCTCAGAACAGCAAAGGGAAGACGATGACCAAGGACAGTGGTGTAGAGCGGTCCGATACGGTGCCGCAATCACTAACTGAAGTCTCGACGACACCGGCGGTCTCCTTAGATGTCCCCCCAGGGCTCGTTCAAGCAGTAGGCGAGGGGATCGGCCGTTATCGGTGGGTCATCTGCGCGCTGCTCTTCTTTGCAACGACCGTCAACTACATCGACCGGCAGGTCGTCGGCATCCTTGCAAAGGAACTTGAGGGGATTTTCGGCTGGTCTGAGATTGACTACGGGAACATAACGGCGGCATTCAGCGCGTCGTACGCGTTGGGACTGATTCTCTCAGGCCGTCTGATGGACCGGTTCGGGACGAAGATTGGATATGCGGTATCCATTGTAATCTGGAGCCTCGCTGGTATGGTCACCGCAGTGGCCAAGACTCCCTTTCAGTTCGGGCTCTGCCGGTCGCTCCTGGGGTTAGGTGAGGCCGGGAACTTTCCCGCGGCAATCAAGACCGTCGCGGAGTGGTTTCCAAAAAAAGAACGGGCCCTGGCAACAGGAATTTTTAATGCGGGGACCAATGTTGGGGCCATAGTTGCGCCGCTTACGGTTCCGTGGATCTACAGCACATTTGGTTGGCAATACGCGTTCATACTCACCGGTGCAATCGGATTCGTTTGGCTCGCCTTATGGCTTCCAATCTATCGCAAGCCTGAGCATCACCCTAAGGTTTCGCGTGGTGAGTTGGCCTACATTCAGAGCGATCCCGCAGATCCTCCGGCAGCGATATCATGGCTCAAGCTCATTCCGCACAGACAGGCGGCGGCTTTCGCAATCGCCAAGTATATGACCGATCCCATCTGGTGGTTCTATCTCTTCTGGACGCCGAAGTTTCTCACCGAAAAGCACCATCTCGTCCTCAAGACCATTCCGCTTCCTCTGGTTGTTATCTACCTGATTGCAGATGTAGGGAGCGTGGGGGGAGGTTGGCTCTCCTCGAGTTTGATAAAGCGAGGCTGGTCGATAAACAAAGCTCGGAAAACGGCGATGCTCCTATGCGCGCTGCTAGTCACTCCGGTTATGTTCGTCTCTCAGATCGATAGTCTCTGGCTTGCCGTTTCACTGATCGGCCTGGCGGCAGCTGCTCACCAGGGTTGGTCGGCCAACGTCTTCAGTACCGTGTCGGATACCTTTCCGCGACGCGCAGTCGGTTCGGTCGTCGGCATCGGAGGCATGTCGGGAGCCATCGGCGGCGTTATGTTGCAAGTCATAACCGGCGTGATTCTTCAAAAGACTCCAGGCGACTACACCATCAATTTCATAATAGCCGGTTCTGTTTACCTGGTTGCGCTGGCTATAGTTCATTCTCTCACTCCTAAACTCGAGCCCGTGGAGATCGAAGCGCCGATCAAGCCGATCTCCCTGGGACCGATCGTCGGCTTCGGCCTGGTGGGATTGGTGTTTGGGACGTTCATTGCGTGGGTCTTGGGACTGGTCACACTTGCCGGCCCAGCTCTGATCACCTATCTGGCGATCGGCGCAGGCACAGGCGCGGTTATCGGAATGATCGGCGGTATTGCGATCTGCAGTTCGCTCAAGTCGAGGAGTTAGGAGAGAAATTCGAATTGCGAAATTCGCATTTCGCATTTCGAAATTCTCTTGCTACCGTCTGCGCTGGAGTTGAGGTACGAAAATGAAAAGGACAGTAGCTTTGTGCCTGCTAGACAAGGCAAACGGCCACCAGCAGCTTATTGAGAAGGACGCCAAAACCGCGGCTAAGCGAGCCGGACTGGACTTGGAGACCTATTTTGCCGATGGTCACGTCACCGCTCAGGTCAAACAGATTTATGGCTGCATCCATGGCGAAGCGGCTGCGCGCACCTGCGCGATAGTCATAATGCCGGCTCGCGACAACGGGCTGAACCGCGTGGCGCTTGACGCGGTTCGTGCGGGACTTGCATGGATTTGCCTGCATCGCCAGATGGACTGCTTGAGCGATTTGCGCCGGGAGTTTCCAGAGATCCCAATTAGCACCGTAACTCCGGACCAACTTGAGATCGGAAGGATTCAGGGGCGGCAGTTTCGCGCCCTGTTGCCCAGCGGCGGGCGAGTGCTCTACGTGCAAGGTAACGCCCAATCCTCCCCGGCGCGTGTGCGCCTGCAAGGGATGCGCGAGGCAATCGCCGGTTCGAATATTGAAGCCGCTGACGTCATCGATGGGAACTGGATTCCAGCCGACGCTGAACACATGGTGAGCGGCTGGCTGCGGATGGTCATGTCGGGCAAGTCTCAGCTTGACCTCGTCGGTTGCCAAAACGACTTGATGGCAACTGGAGCGCGAAAGGCGCTTGAAACAGTCGGTGCTTATCTCAATCGTCCGGATCTCGCGACCATCAGGCTGACCGGGTGCGACGGCCTGCCTGAATTCGGGCAGAAACTGGTGAACGAAGGTAAGCTGGCAGCAACCGTAATAGTGCCCTCAAGCGGAACGCCTGCACTGGAGCTTGTGGCCGCGGCCATAGATCTCAGGAGACTTCCGCCTGCCAGTGTGATACTTTCCTCGGCGTCGTACCCGAGCGAGACAGTCCTGGCCGGTGGTTCCAGAAAGACAAACTGAGTCGATTCGGAAGACCTTGGATGAAACTGATTGGTATCGACGTAGGCACAGGCGGTACCCGCGCAATTGTTATTGATGAGGGCGGGCGCGTTGTTGGTTCGTCAACAGCCGAGCACGAGCCTTTCGCGTCGCCCGAGATAGGGTGGGCCGAGCAAGACCCTCGCGATTGGTGGCGCGCCTGCGGGGAGGCTGTCAGAGGCGTACTGCTCAGAACCGAGTTGAGTCCGGACGAGATCGAAGGTATCGGCTTCTCGGGACAAATGCACGGCGCAGTACTGCTCGGCGAACGCGACGAAGTACTGCGGCC
>JBGPFL010000514.1:0-4644 GCA_041483295.1 Blastocatellia bacterium
ATAACGACAAAGTGGGTGTTCGATCTGAAGGATGAAGACATCTACTGGTGCACCGCCGACATCGGCTGGGTGACGGGTCACAGCTACATCGTCTATGGCCCGCTGCAAAACGGGGCTACGGCGGTCATGTACGAAGGCGCGCCCAATCACCCGGAACCCGATCGTTTCTGGCAGATCATCGAACGGCACAAGGTGAACATCTTCTATACCGCGCCGACCGCGATCCGCGCTTTCATGAAGTGGGGTGAACGATGGCCTCGCCGCTATGAGCTTGACAGCCTGCGATTGCTCGGCACAGTCGGCGAGCCCATAAATCCGGAAGCATGGATGTGGTATCGCGAAGTCATAGGCCGCCACCGCTGCCCAATAGTGGACACGTGGTGGCAGACTGAAACCGGGATGATTATGATCGCGCCATTGCCGGGCGCGATCCCCACCAAGCCCGGTTCAGCAACACGGCCCTTCCCTGGAGTCGTCGTCGAAGTGGTGACTCGAGAAGGGGAGCCGGTCCCGCCTGGCGCGGGAGGCCTTCTGGTGATCAAGCGTCCCTGGCCCTCGATGCTGCGGACCATTTACGGCGACCCCGATCGCTATGTTCAGGAGTACTGGTCGGAGATTCCGGGCGTCTACTTTGCCGGGGACGGCGCGCGCAAGGATGAAGACGGCTATTTCTGGATAATGGGAAGGGTGGACGACGTTATCAACGTCTCGGGCCATCGCTTGAGCACCATGGAGGTGGAATCGGCTCTGGTGGCCCATTCTATGGTGGCCGAGGCGGCGGTGGTGGGCAGGCCCGACGACGTGAAAGGCCAGGCGATCTCGGCATTCGTCACACTTGAATCCGGCAACGAGCCCTCGGAGGCCCTCAAGGACGAGTTGAGGCAATGGGTTTCGAAGGAGATCGGCTCGCTGGCGAAACCGGATGACATACGATTCACTGACGGCCTGCCCAAAACTCGAAGCGGAAAGATCATGCGAAGATTGCTGCGCGAGATTGCCACAAGCGGCGAAGTGCGCGGAGACACGACAACGCTTGAAGATTTCTCCGTGCTGTCGAAACTGAGAGATGAAGAGGAATAGTTTTCAGTTGTCAGTTGACAGTTGTCAGTTGCCAGTTGTGAATGACAATTAACAACTAAACTGAAAACCGAAAACTGAAGACTGAAAACTGACATGATTGAAATCGAATTAATGCTCTTCGATCTGGACGGGACGCTCATAGATTCGCGGGCCGACCTGGCGAGATCGATCAATCTTATGCTGGCCGAGCTGGACAGGGGGTCTCTTTCTGAAGACACGATCGCCGGCTTCGTTGGCGATGGCGTCCGCGTTCTGACCTATCGCTCGCTCACTGCCACCGATCCCGATCTGCGCCCGCCTGACGAGTTCCTGCACGCTGATGGAATGGCTCTGATGCACAAGCACTACGCCGAGCAAATGTTGGTGTCGACCCGGCTCTATCCCGACATCGCGAAGACCCTCGAGCACTTCAGTTCCAAGCCGAAGGCGGTCGTAACAAGCAAAGAGGTGCGCTTTACCGAGATGATTCTAAAGCACTTCGAGATAGCCCAGTACTTCACCAGCATAGTCGGAGGCGACACGGTGACTGAGCGCAAGCCGGACCCGAAGCCGGTCATCGAAGCGATCCGGCAACTCGGCGGCTCCCCCGGGCAGGCGGTGATGATCGGGGACAGCGAGAATGATGTGAACGCCGGACGCCGCGCGGGGGCGCACACGTGCGCGGTGGGTTATGGTTTTCGCACGGCCGACCAACTTCGCAAGGCCTCGCCCGATGTGCTGATCGAGCGATTCGAGCAGCTTGGAGAATACTTCCGTTGACGAGGCAAAGTGTCTGAACCTTCAAACAACTTACTCGAACGAGCCCGTAAAGTCAGAATGCTGATACTGGACTGTGACGGGGTGCTGACCGACGGGCGAATACTGCTCCTTCCGGGCGGCGACGAAACCAAGGTCTTTGATGTTAAGGACGGCCACGCGATTGTGATGGCGGGGAGGGCCGGGTTGCGCACGGCGATCATATCGGGCCGCTCGTCGGTGGCCGTTCGCATGCGGGCCAAGGAACTCGGCGTGGCCCATCTGTACGAGCGCGCGTGGGTCAAGATGGAGCCGTACGAGAAGATCCTGGCCGACGAAGGGATTGCCGATGAAGAGGTCTGTTATGTGGGCGACGATGTGGTCGATATCCCGCTGCTCCGGCGGTCAGGCCTGGCTGTCGCGGTGAACGACGCGGTGGAAGAGGTCAAGCAATTCTCACACCTGGTGACTCGGCACGAAGGCGGCCGCGGCGCAGTTCGGGAAGTGATCGAGTTGGTGCTCAAAGCACAGCACAAGTGGGACGAGGCAATGTCGCGATACACGCACGGATAGGTGTCAGGTGTCAAGGTGTCAAGGTGTGAGGTGTCAGGTATTAGGTGTCAGGTGCCAGGTGTCAGGTATTAGTTGGCACCTCGCACCTGACACCTCACACCTGGCACCTCTTTGCTTGACCCACCCTTGTCCGCTTCGTATGATTGGGCTTGCTACGAGAGCTAGCTACAACGGACAAGTGACAACGGACGACTGACAACTGACAACCGCAACATCGGCCTACAATCTCACAGTAAAGAGGAGCGAATGAATGGCAACTGAGCAGGAACATGGCGCGTTCGTGTGGCGAAACGGTGAGGTGGTCCCATGGGAAGACGCCACGATACACGTGATGTCACATGTGATCAACTACGGCTCGTCCGTCTTTGAAGGCATACGTTGTTACAATACCAAACGAGGCTCGGCTATCTTTCGGCTGGATGCGCATATCGAACGGCTCTTCAACTCGGCCCACATCTACCGCATGCAGATCGGCCACAGCGTCGGAGAGATCAGTGAGGCGTGCAGGCAGATCGTAACAGCCAACAGCTACAAAGAGTGCTACATCAGGCCGCTGGTTATGCGGGGTTACGGCAGCTTTGGCGTCGACCCGTTCCCTTGCCCCATCGAAACCTACATTTGTACCTGGCAGTGGGGCAAGTACCTCGGCGCTGAAGCCCTCGAACAGGGTGTTGACGTCTGCGTCTCTAGCTGGACCCGCATCGCGCCCAACACTCTGCCGTCGATGGCCAAGGCCGGGGCGAACTACATGAACTCGCAGTTGATCAAGATGGAAGCCAAGATTAACGGCTACGTCGAAGGCATCGCCCTCGACCCTCAGGGCTACATCAGTGAGGGCTCGGGCGAGAACATCTTCCTGATCAAGGACGGAACCGTTATGACCCCTCCGCTCTATTCAACGATTCTACCGGGTATCACTCGGGACTCGATCATCAAGATCTGTGAGCGACTCCGAATCCCCGTCCTCGAGCGCGCGATCCCCCGCGAAATGCTTTACATCGCCGACGAGGTCTTCTTCACCGGCACCGCCGCCGAGATCACGCCGATTCGTTCAGTCGATAAGGTGGTCGTCGGAGCCGGACGGCGCGGGCCCCTCACGGCCGAGATTCAGAGGCAGTTCTTCGACATCATCACCGGTGAATCAGAAGACACGTTCGGCTGGTTGACTCCGATTGAAGAGCCAAAGGCTGCGGCTCAGACCGAGCCACAACTGGCTTGATTGATCCGTTAGAGAACGGCTGGGCAAATCCCACCCGCGGCAGTGCGTGGGTATCTTCAGCGGCTGGTTGCGTGCCGACCGTTCGGGTGCACCGCTCACCTTAAGGAGAATAGAGGTTGGTTGTTCCAGATTGACCGCCAGTAGATTGCCAAACTCCAAGACACCCAACCCCGTCGGTGGGATTCGCAGTTCTTTCTATACAGTCTCTTGGACTACCTGAGCGTACACAGCTCGGCGGGCAAGTGTGAAACCGAATTAAAGGTGAACAATCTCAACTCGCCCCGCCAGGGCCGCATCACCGTGACGCCGGCATTGTACAGCACGCCAAGAATTCCCCGCAGTTTTTCGTCGCTTAGGTCGAGCGCCGCCCCGACCGAGATCGCGATCGGGGTAGCGGATGTGAAGACGGCGGTATTCCCCCCATCCTCTTCGACTGCCAGCGCGCTTGCGCGAGACTGAATACGGCGGCGAAACGACGCCCACGATTCGCCTTGATAGTCCGGATATCGATTCTCCATCCATGCGCGAACGACCGCGGCGTCACAGCGGCCGGCCGCGCCTCCGGTTGCATGCGGGTCCTGGCGCAGAACCTCTTGCATCTCTTCGAAGTCGCGCGAGAATACCTCGCTCTCTTCTTTCATGCGCCCCGCGATAGCTTTGTATACTTCTGCCAGGCTGAACTCATTCCAGCGCTCATCGGCGACCGTCTCAGGCACAGAGTTGCCATCGCACATCAGCCCGGCGCAAACGATCTCTGCAGTCAGCCGCTGCCGATTCATGGCTCCCGCATAGGCTGCTGAAAGCTTCAGCCCCTGAGATGCCAGATGTTCGCCAAGCAGTTTCGCTTGCTCGCAACCCACTTCTGACAGGACGTCATAGTTGTCTCGAGCTCCCGCCTGCCCATGTCTGATCAGGTAGATCTGCCCCACTTCACCCTTTAGCCTCTTCAATCAACTCAATCGCGGAGCGAGCGAGCCCGGCGACCCGCTTGCCAAAGTCCCTGAACCGCTGATCGTGCGTTTGGCCATTGAAGTAGC
>JBGPFL010000515.1:0-4643 GCA_041483295.1 Blastocatellia bacterium
GATGGTTGCGGAACTTCGACGCCGGTTGGTTCGCTATCTGCTCGAAATGGTTTGGAGAGTTCAGGTGCTTGTCTCGAAAGAACTCAAAGCCGGTTGCATGAAGATCGTTTGATCCCGCTTTTGTGACGATGTTGACCTGCCCACCTGCGTGGTAGCCGAATTCGGCCGGACCAAGGTTGGTGATCATCTTAAACTCCTGGATCGCCTCAATTGAAACCTTGGCTGAAAGACTGTTCGACATTGAGTTGGTGTTATCGACGCCATCCACTAGAAACACGACAGACCTGTCTCGCTGGCCCGACACTGAAAACGCGCCATTTTCAATTCCACCTTCGGCGCCGCTTGTGAGCGAGGCGATCGAATTGACATTTGCCACCAGCGTCCCCAGTTGAAGGAAGTTTCTCCCGTTCAATGGGATCTCCATGATCTGTTTGTTTTCAATCACGATTCCGAGCACTGAGCTGCTGCCCTCGGTCAATGGTGCGCCTGGAGCCATCACCGTCATCGTCTCCGACGAACCCGGAGCCAACAACTCGAATTCGATTTTGGCGTCCTCGTTTATTCGGAGATCTACCAGCCTCTTGCCTTCCGAATAACCATCCGCGGCGACGGTGATTTCATACTCACCCACGGTGAGCGCCGGCAACCTGTATGACCCTTCCGAATCGGTTGAAGTGGATCTGGTCTGGTTTGTTGCTGTGCGGGTCGCGGAGACCTTTGCCTGTGTGACTGCCGCGCCTTTTTGGTCGCGGACTACGCCTGTGATCGATCCGGTTATCTGCGAGTAGGAATCGCGCGCCAATCCTGCG
Source organism: Blastocatellia bacterium (assembly GCA_041483295.1). Classification (GTDB taxonomy): domain Bacteria; phylum Acidobacteriota; class Blastocatellia; order UBA7656; family UBA7656; genus DASYSA01. Next base: position 810 of record JBGPFL010000515.1, read on the forward strand.
GTCAGAACCAGAACAGCTGCTAGAATGAGTCTCCTTTTCATGGCTTGTCTCCCACTAGATGTTCCAGGTCAATCCTGTTGTGAGACGAGATCGCTTCAATCCCGGTCTCTTCCTCCAGTCAGTTGCACCTGGATCTTGTTGAGTCTGTCGCGAGATAAGGGGGCAGTCGGCCCGATGGCCCTTGATCGAGCTGGCAGCCAAATGCTAATGCCGGCCGGGTTTGTTCTCTCGGGATGGATACTGCGAGGGGAGCATTGTGCCCGCGAGCGTCGCGGCAATGGATTTCCTTACCAACTCTGTTCGATCTCCAACACGATTTCACCGCGTTCGCCAATCGTGGCAAGCGGCGATTGAACCCTGACCGCACTCTTGAAGAGCACAGCTAACAACCGTGTAACACGATTCAAAAACGGACGCAAGACTTATTGTTAGTCATTTGTCATTTGTCCGTTGTCAGTTGTCCGTGGTCCGGTTCTCGTAACCACCTGGTCGGTAGTGACGACTTACGACTGACGACTGACAACGGACCACTGACAACGGACAAATGACAATTCGTTCAATGCCGTTGGCCGAGTGGCATTAGCGCCTGGTGGGTGTAGACCGAGCCGGAGGGATTGAGGTCGCTGCGCATTACTATGACCTCGGTGGCTGAGAACGTTTGGCCGTGGAAGCCGCTCGCGATTAGTCTGTCCGCAACGCCCGGGGCGCCCCGCGGAGAGCGAACGCGGCCTATGGTCAGGTGAGGCGAGAAGAGCTTCGACTCGCGCGCGAATCCTGCACGCGCGAGTTCGTCCTCCATTGCCTGGTGGAGTTGCTGAAGCTGATCGGGAACGTGGCTCAGTCCCACCCACAACACTCTGGGGCTGCGAGGGGAAGGGAAGCAGCCGGTGCGGGCTACTTCGACTTCAAACGGGCTGCAGGAGCTTGCGGCACGCTCGACGGCCTGGCGCATGCCGGCGATCCGGGATGGTGCGACCGGACCCAGAAACTTCAAGGTGAGATGGATGTTGTCCGGCTTGACCCAACTCACCTGCGCATCGATCTGCTTCAACTCTCGTTGCAGGTCCGCGATTCGCTGCTTGACGGCCTCGGGTATTTCGATACAGATGAACGTGCGTATCGGCTCGTCCCGGCTCTCGCCCGCTTGTTTCTTTATTTCCGACATCTGGCAGGCCGTTCAGCGCTCCTTGCTGATCTAGCGGTGCGGTCTCACTCTTTTTCCCGCAGCTAGTAGTCAATCACTGTGAATCTGATACATGTGCTCGCCGAATCCCACCCACGGCAGTGGGTGGGATTTGCCGAGATCGATTTTCACACAGTCTCTGCCGTTGGTGGGATTCGGAACGCTATTGTTGTCCATCACAATCACTGTGACTGAGTATTAAATAGAGGTATAAAGATTGACGAAGTGCATCTGGCTATCGGTGCGCTCTCCACTCTCCGATATGGGCAGGCGGCGGTAGCTGCCGCTCTCATCGAGCCGTCGCGCCTTAACGCAATCGTTCAAGCAGATCGCCAGCACTTCTTCTTTCAAATGTTTCTTCAAGCGGGGATCGTCGATGGGTACCAGCACTTCGACACGCCGGTCGAGGTTGCGCAGCATCAGGTCGGCGCTGCCTATGTATAGTTCCTCATCCCCCCCGTTCTCGAAATAGAAAATGCGGCTGTGCTCGAGGAACCGGCCGACGATGCTGGTTACGTTGATGTTCTCTGAAAGTCCCGCCACGCCCGGCCTGAGGGTGCACATGCCGCGCACGATCAGCTCGATCGGAACGCCCGCCTGAGACGCCTCATACAGGGCGCGGATCATCTTGGTGTCAGTGAGGCTGTTGATCTTCAGGATGATCCGGGCGGGGCGCCCGGCTCTCTGGTTTGTGCTCTCGCGTTCGATGAATCCCGCGAGCCGCTCGCGCAAATTGACGGGGGCCACGAGCAGCCGTCTGTATTCAGACTGTCTCGACAGGCCGGTCAGGTAGTTGAACAACTCGCTGGCGTCTGCGCCGATCTGCTCATTAGAGGTGAGCAGGCCCAGATCGGTGTAGATCCGCGCGGTGGTTGGATTGTAGTTGCCCGTCCCGATGTGAATGTACCGTCGAAGAGACCCTGACTCACGCCGTACAACCAGTGCAACCTTGCAGTGAGTCTTCAGTCCGAGTAGCCCGTATACGACGTGAACGCCTGCCCGCTCCAGGCGCCTCGCCCATTCGATGTTGTTCTCCTCGTCGAAGCGAGCTTTCAACTCAACCAGTACTGCAACCTGTTTCCCCTGTTCGCCGGCTTCCATCAGCGACTGCACGATGGGCGAGCGTGGGCCCGTGCGATAGAGCGTCATCTTGATCGCCAGCACATCCGGATCCGTTGCAGCTTGTTGGATGAAATCCGCGACGCTCGAGAATGAGTTGTAGGGATGATGGACCAGGACGTCCTGTCTTCGCAAGACGTCGAACATTGACTCATCGGCCCTCAATGGCGCTGGTACAGAAGGCACAAACGGCTTGTCTTTCAGCTCGGCCCGGTCCATCTGATAGAGGCCCATCAGATCGGGCGCGTTCAGCGGACCCGCGATCGTGTAGACGTCTTCGGCCGACAGCCCAAGTGAGGTGGCGAGTGAACGAACCATTTCTCCCGGCATAGTCGACGAGACTTCCAGACGAACCCCTTGACCCCAGCGTCGTCTCCGTACTCCCATTTCGACCAACTGAAGCAGGTCGTTTGCTTCGTCCTCTCTGATCTCGATATCAGCGTCCCGTGTGACACGAAATGCGTGGCATTCACCGATCCGCATTCCCGGAAACAGCGCATCCAGATTCGCGGCAATCAACTCCTCGAGAAGTGTGAACTCAGACAGCGAATCGCCGATAGGAACAAGGCGCGGCACGATTGGAGGGACCTTGACTCGCGCAAATCGCGGTTCTGCCGCAAGGCCCGGTGCATCCCCCTCCTGCTTCTCTACCGGCTCGAGCATGACGCCCAGGTTCAGGCTCAGGTTCGAGATATACGGAAACGGATGGCTGGGATCGACAGCCTGGGGTGTGAGCACGGGAAATACGTTCTCAAGAAAGTAACTGTTGAGTGCTCGGCGCTCGCGGTCAGACAGAGCGCGATAAGGAGTGTAGACGATAGACTGGCGCGCGAGCTCGGGAATGATCTCCTGGTTCAGGCACTCAACCTGCTCGTCGATCATTGGGCGCAGGCGCTCGCTGATGCCCTTCAACTGAGCGGCAGGCGTCAGGCCGTCGGGCGATAGCTCGCTGACTGCGGCATCCAATTGCTGCTTGAGACCCGATACCCGGATCATAAAGAACTCGTCGAGGTTGGTCGAGAAGATCGAGAGGAACTTCAGCCGTTCGAGAAGAGGGTGCGAGCGGTCGAGCGCTTCCTCCAGCACCCGCCGGTTAAACTCCAACCAGCTCAACTCCCGATTGAAGATCAATTGGCGCTGCAGAAAGAGAGTCGGTGGCAACGTCACATTACGGGCGTCGCCCTCTTCGGTTCGCCGCTTTGAGCGCTTGAGTGGTTCACTCATAGTTAATATCGCCGCCGCCCGAGACCTTCCGTCAATTGAGGTTTTTAAGCCGTCACAGCCGAATGAGCATCGTAAACTGCTTCCGCAGCCTCAAACCCTTTCGGGCACTGGTAGCCTTGTGCGGCCATCGCTTCGTGAAGGGCGTTTATCAACAGGAGCACATTCTCTTGCGTGCTGCCCGAGCCCATTAGCCCGATGCGCCAGATCCGTCCCTTTAGCCGGCCGAGTCCTCCGGCTATATCGATGTTGGATTTATCGAGCAACCGGCTCCGTACCAGAACATCGTCAACTCCGTCGGGGACGCAAAC
>JBGPFL010000516.1:0-4642 GCA_041483295.1 Blastocatellia bacterium
GCCGCGCCTCGGCTGGGTATCCCGGTTCTGTCTGTTCCTGATAGCTATGCGTTCCGTCGAACCACTTGTACATATCGGAGAGCTTCACTCCGCTATCGTCCTTTGGCCACAATCCCGGCAAGGAGTCGGGCAACACCGCGGTCGGATCCCAAATACAAAGCGTGCTCATATAGTTGGCCAACCGGCCAAAAACCACGCTCAATAATGAAGCTTGCGCTTGGGCCGCACTCTCGTTTTGTTCGGCGAGTTCCAGCATCGCAATACGTGAGTGCTTGAGAAACAGACCCAAGGCAAATAGCTGACGTGGTAGAAAGATGTCCCGCCACCTCTTGAGACCATAGTGGTGAAGTGAGAACGCTCGCGACGCGCCGGTTCCCCCGCCAGCAGGCGTTGGCTCATCTGGAAGGCCAAACGGGATCTCAGAGTACAACGCGACTAAGTCTTCCTCTTCGATCACGGCTGCGGCAAGATCTCTTTCAACAGGCAACCGGTATCGCTTCCCTCTCGTCTTCTTGCCAGGTTGGCTACTTTCAACGATGACCGCTGTCATTTGTGTTCCGAGTAGTCCTTGCCTTCCTTGTCTACGCAGATCCTCCGTGGTCAGGGCAACCATCCCAGGCCTGCCACCGAGGGGACTCCAGACACCTGCCCGGTTCATAGTGCCTCCGTTGAGAAAGCCCGATAGGTTATCAACGTTGACTTCCCACTCGTGTAGAAAAGGATTCTCCCCAATGATTCGCTCAGGCTTGTCTAGATCAGTGTCTTGAAGAATCTGGAACGTCACACCTGATTTATCGACATTAGGCACCGGCAGGAGCGCGGCCCTGCGGCCCTTCTTCCTGCAAAGCCAAAAGGTCTTGAGCAGCGGGATGCGCCCCAGCGTGATCTTGTCGCGCGCCGTCCGCGCCCATAGGTACGCGACAGTGGGATCGCCATCCACTATGGGATAACGCGAAGCGAGGTCCGCACGAGCGCGCTCCAAGACCCAGCGGCCCCACGCCCGAACGTGCCACGCGAGGTCCGCATCCGGCAGTTCAAGAAACGCAAGCTGTTTTGGATCGGAAAAGTGCGCCTTCCTACTGCTGTTCCGCTTCCTGACCTTGCCGGCAATGAAGTCCTCAATGAAGTCGGGCCATTCGCGCACGAAGTCAGGAAGCGGCCAGGTCTTACCTGCAAACTGCTGGGGGTAATCGAGCGTGCACTTGAGTATGAACCAGGCGACTGGATTGATATCCGACGCGGTGACCTCACAACCCAGCCGCATCGCTTCGAGTGGGATCGCGCCGCCACCCGCGAAAGGATCGAGTACTTTGGGAGCATCGCCGCTGTAAAACTCCCGGATCATCGCGCGGAACTCGTCCATGTCGGGCGCATTCTCCTGTCCCCAGGCAAGAACTCCGCCCTCGACGTACTCCTTTTCCTCTTCGCTCGTATTCCCGTCTTCATCAACCTCCTTGACGATTTTTCTTTTCACCTCTCCGCCGATTTTCTTCAGCAGGGCTTCGCGTTTGATCGGATCACCAGGGTCAGGAAGCAGCGTCGCGAGCAAAGCAGCGCGACAGGCCGCGAGCGGCCGCCTCGCTGGCCAGATGTGAAGTGTAGAGATATGCCCGTGGCGGACATTCTTCTCATGCACGCTGGCAAGCGAGGCCTGCTTCAGCGGAAACGCAACTTCTATCAGTCTAGGTTTGTCAGTCATATCAGAGTGAACCGTTTATCACCCGGGCTTCGGATCCTCCTCAAGGAGGCGGCCATAGATCTTCAGCCTCTCTTCAAGCACCGCCCGGTCGGGCAGTTTCGTGAGATATTCCGACACTCGCATCTTGTGCGGTCCGGCGGATAGGAGGAGCTCAACGTGCTGCCGTTTCTTCGAAGTGCACAGGATCAGGCCCAGCGGCTCATTCTCACCTTTCCGCCACTCGTGCATCTTGAGCCAGGCGAGGTAGAGGTCCATCTGGCCCTTGTCGGCTGCTCTGAACGGCCCGATCTTCAGGTCAATCGCGACGAGGCACCCCAGCGCGCGATGGTAGAAGAGCAGATCGAGAAAGTAGTCATCATCGTCGATGCGCATCGGGTTCTGGCGGCCGATGAAGCAGAAGTCGCTGCCAAGCTCGATAAGAAACTCTTGCAGGTTGGCGATTATCGAGCTTTCGAGGTCCTTTTCGGAGTAGGCGCCTTTCAGTCCGAGAAAGTCGAGCATGTAAGGATCCTTGAATATCTCCTCATAGCGAAATGTTTCCGCCGGGCCAGACCTACGCTCGAACTCGACCAGACTGCGTGTGTCTGGGGAGTGGGCCACGCGCTCGAACAGTGCTCGCTCGATCTGGCGTCGCAGATCACGCACGGACCAGCGTTGAGAAGCGCCTTGCTCGAAGTAGAAGCTGCGGCGCAATGCATCAGGTTGCCCAAGAAGAACTCGGTAGTGAGACCAACCCAAGTGGCGATGACGAGTGAGATCGATAACCAACCGCTCGGATTCTACAGACACTGTCTGTAGAATCTTGGCGCGCTGTGCGCCAGGCGGTTGTTTGATGGCTTGTTTTCCCACCCGGGCCGACCCTGACATGGCTGACTTAGCCTGCATGGTGGGCGTTCCAGATTCTACAGACACCGGCTCTTGAAATGTAGTGGCCGGGGGGTACTTCTAACTGTCCACATAATCTTATCAGATGGAAGAGAAGAGCAACTATGACCGTCTAATGCTTCAAGGAGAATCAATGACTAGAGTACTGAAAAGCAGCATGGTGACCTTATTGTTGGTTGGTTTAATCGTTTGCAGCAGCACTCCGATTATTGCTCAACTCCTACAAGAGAAGGTCGATCTTGATGTCATTAACAGGATAAAGGAGGGAGAATCAAAGCACTCCCAGATCATGGAGATGGTCGGCTACCTGACTGACGTGACGGGTCCGCGGTTGACTGGTTCGCCTAATCTAAAAAAGGCGCAGGAGTACGCATTAGACAGACTTCATGAATGGGGACTGGCGAATGCTCGTCTCGAAGCCTGGGGGCCGTTCGGCCGGGGCTGGTCGCTGGAGAACTTCACGGCCAGTATGATTGCTCCCACTTTTGGTTCTCTCATTGCCTACCCGAAGGCGTGGAGTCCCGGCACTAATGGCGCCGTGCGCGGTGAAGTCGTTTTCCTGGATGTTCAGACGGTGGCTGATCTCCCCAAGTTCAAAGGCAAGCTCAAGGAGAAAATAGTCCTCCTTACTGCAACGCGGCCCGTCGCGCCCAACTTCACACAACCGGCACAGCGCACTACCGACGAGGAATTGTTCAAGCTCGCCAGCGCTAAGGCCGAGACAAGCGAGTCCCAGAGATTTCAAATGAGCCCGGAGCAGCGGGCGAGCGTGGAACTGAATTACCAGAAATGGCAGATGCTCTACTCGGAAGGCGCCGCCGTCGTATTGGAACCGGGAGGTGGCGACGCCGGAACAGTGTACGTTACTTCGGCATTGATTCCTTCGCCCCCTGACGTGCCTTTTGAACAGAGACCACGATCGTGGCATCTGAACAAGCCCAGAGTTCTCCCCCAGGTCGTAGTAGCCGCCGAGCAATACAACCGCTTGATCCGTCTCCTGGCCAGGGGCATTCCGGTGCAACTAGAGATGAACATCATCGCGCGCTTCTATGATCAGGACCCGATGAGTTATAACGTCATCGGTGATCTCACCGGAACTGACCTGAAGGACGAGGTCGTGATGATCGGCGGTTGTCTAGATTCCTGGCACGCGGGCACCGGCGCAACCGACAACGCGGCCGGTTCGGCTGTGGCCCTGGAGGTCATCAGGCTTCTCAAGTCACTCAACTTGAGACCTCGGCGCACGATACGCATTGGTTTGTGGAGTGGCGAAGAGCAGGGTGCTCTGGGCTCGCGCGCTTATGTGGCGGCTCATTTCGGTAAGCGAGCAGACAAGGCAAATGGCCCGGTGGCGCGCACACCTGAATATGAAGAGTTTTCCGGCTACTTCAACCTTGACTACGGCACCGGGAAGATCCGCGGCGTCTACCTCCAGGGAAGCGAAGCCGTCAGACCGATCTTCGCCGCCTGGCTCGCGCCATTGAAGGACCTGGGAGCTGCCACCTTAGCAATCAACGGCATAGGCGCTAACGGCGACCACAATTCATTTGATGACATCGGTCTGCCAGGCTTCCAATTCCTAAGAGATTTTATGGAGGGTAGTACTCGAACCGCACACACGAACATGGATGTATACGATCACGTCCTCGAAGATGACCTGAAGCAATCTGCGGTCGTAGCGGCAGTATTTATCTATCAGGCAGCAATGCGGGATGAGAAGCTGCCCAGGAAACCACTCACTCAACGGTGAGTAGGTGGCCCGTCGTTTCGCGAACGGTTCAAACGACGATGGTCGACGCAAGGCGCACGGCATCGCTATCCAATCCTCGCCACGCCCTTCTCGTCAGAGCGGTGGTAACGCGGATCTTACGTCGGTACTCTCACCTCCAACGTAGCGATTCACTCGAACAAGAAGGGGATATGAGAATCCTAATTGCGTACGATGGGTCCCAGTGCGCGGACGCGGCTATCAAAGATCTGCGCCGGGCCGGACTCCCTGATAAGGCTGAAGCGATTGTACTGTCCATAGCCGAGCAGTGGTTCCCACCGCCTCCACCA
>JBGPFL010000517.1:0-4641 GCA_041483295.1 Blastocatellia bacterium
CAGCTCGGCGCGATTTCTTCAATCCCGATTCCGATGGGGCTTCAACAACGAAACTCTTTACCGACGCTTTCGGAGAGCTTACAAGCTCGAGGCCGGGCATCTCTGTAATGCTGGCCTCAGGGCCTGGTGAGTTTTCACGCGAAGGCCAACGCTGGGGCGCTGGAGTCTTTACGAAGTACGCTGTCGAAGGTTTGTCAGGGGCCGGAGACGGCAATGCTGACGGCTTCATAACCGGAACTGAGTTCTTCGATTTTGTCTTCAAGCACGTTGCCGACGACACATCGAGCAAGCAGCACCCCTGGCTTGCCTCAACCTCGCTGGCGCAGATCACACTGGCCCGAAGCCCGGCGAGGCCGAGCGTTGTCGCCGCGGCTGCAGGAAAGACGACCACCACGCCCACGCAGCCCGAGCAGCGTGCGGTTGCTAAGACGAGCGAATTGGAAAGCGACCACGCACAAAAGGCCCAGCCTCCAGTTACAGTCGATCATCAGAAGGAACCCGGGCCTGAGTCTACTCCACGAAAGACAACGACAGAGACCAACGCTCCTCGAGTGGCAGCACCTCCTTCGGGAGAGTCAACCAAGTCAGCCCAGGCGAGCCACCCTTCGCCTGCTGTAGGCTCTACACAGGCGAATGTGGAGCCCGCAAAGAAGCCATCACCGATTGGGAAGGACGCCTCGAGCACCCCCACCCCTGTCACTCCATCTGCCTCGGTCGCCGGAAAGGAACCTGCGACGCGGCCGGCGGCAGGAACAGGTTCGGGAGCGAAGAAGACGTCGCCCGGACCGAACGCAGCCGGGCCATCGACTGCGGGAAGCCCACCTGCGACCTCCTCACGAACCTCTGCGACGACGCCAGGCCCAAAGAAGGAGGGTTCAGGACCGCCTATTGCTACGCCGGTAAAGCCTCCAGAGGTGGACGCCGCGCCGCCTGCGACAACGGGGTCGATTGCAACCGGATTGAAGACCGAGTCACCGCCAGCTCCTCCCAAGCCCGTCATTTCGCCTCCGTCGGTTCCTACACTTTCCGCGGAGCCAGTAAGAACCGGGACCAAAACCGTAACCGGTTCGATCCCGGTGACCAACTCTGAACCAGCCCCATCGCCTCTCATACTTCAGATAGAGAGGGCGATCTCGTCAGGCGCTCTTATCGAGCCCAGGGACTCCAGCGCATGGGACTACTACCAAAAGCTCATCAAGGACGCGGCTTCGGCTTCGGAAGCGTCTCGATTGAAGCCTCTGCTTGCCTCGGCGCTGATGAAATCGGGTCGGACTCTGGCGGTAGGAGACGTGCGGGCCGACAACATAGCCGAAAAGGTAGACGACTTCCGCCGGGGTGGTCAGATGCTGACTCGGGCGCGGGCACTCGCGCCCGAGAATACAGAAACCGCCGCTTTCGAAAAGCTGAGCGCGGCTCAGGCGCTGGTCGGGCTTCAGTTCTACGACGAGGCCGAGAAGGCGCTGACCCAGTTGCAGTCGCTGCGGTTGGCGGCCGTAGAGAACGCGCTTGGACTCGCGTATATGGGAAACCTGAACGAATGGCAAGCCGAGCGTGCATTCAAGCGCGCAATTGAACTGGACCCAAATTGGGCGCCTCCGCACTATAACCTGGCAATCCTCTTCAGGAGTCAGAAGAAGGAAGCGCTCGACGAGCTTGAACGTGCGGCGGCGATCGACTCTTCAAACCTGTCTGTCTTGAGCGCCCTCGCAGATGAATACTTCGGCAAAGAGAAGTGGGCGCCGGCGGCTGATACCTACCGGAGGGCAATTGCGGTGAAACCGAACGACGAAACGCTTCATACAAAGCTTGGCCACGCGCTGTACAGCCAGGGGCTTCGCGATGAAGCGAACAAAGAGTATCAGAAGGCGAAGGAGATTCGAGAGAGGCGGTGAACAGGAAGTGCGAAATTCGAAATGCGAAATGCGAAATTCGAATTTCCATTTGTGTATGACAATTGACGCACCACTTCGAACCGTCGGCGTTGTCGGCGACATTGCGCAAGATGAAGAAGTTCACTGACATACTGCTGACCATCGCCGTGCTTGGCGGCATTCTCATCTTGAGCGCGATCGTCACCGGCGCCTTCACTCGTGCAATGTATTATCGATGCGGTGCGTGCGGGTCTCTGAATGCGAAGCGGCGGTCGCGCTGCCGAGTCTGCAGCGAGCCAATAGGCACAGAAGGAGCCTGAATCGGGAGGAGGTGAAATGAGATGTCTCAGTTCTGGCCTTTCCTGCTGTTTTTTGGTTACCTGTGGGCGCTGATATTTTCCATTCGCAGACAAAGGACGCTCGTTCGTGAAGAGGTAAAATTCTTTTGCTGCTATCTGGTAGTAGGGCTAATGGCAGCCTGGTGGGCGCATGAGCGATATATCGCCATCGTGTACCCACCCTGCGAAGATTGCCCACCAGAGGATATTAACCTGGCCGGGATGCTCGGTGTGCGTTGGCATAATCTCGTCATCCCTTACCTTGAAGCCTTTGCCTCACTCAGTCTACTCAGGTTTTTGGCTCTTTCTATTCTTGAGTACAGAAGGAAGAGAAGGAAAATAGTAGATGCAGGCTTGGCAAAGAAAGCCACCATGTAGTTCGCAAAGGCCTTGGCGTCAGACCGACGTTTCCTGCTTTCAACCTAGCGCAGACCGATCGCGCTGAGAAAAGCTTCGGGCGTCAGCCCTGAGTTCCTTGCGTTCCACCTCAGCCACGATTTCAGGTTGAAGCCCTTGATCGCGAATCCTGACGCGCACCCACGGGACTCTTGCACCTTCCTCGGCATGCAGCGATACTGTGCGTTTAGGATCTGGAAATGGCACATCCAACCCGAATAATGTACATCGAAGACAAAGGTGACGGCATTGTCGGTCCCGCCAGAATTGGGCGCGTTACGTATTCCAAGACCGTCCGGTCGTTGCATTATCAGGGCCGGCGGTTTGATTCATTGGGAGGACGTGGCTTCAAGGCTAACTACTGTGATGAGACAGGGCGAGAGTACTGGATCTCGGGCTGCAAGAAAGACGGAACCGATGCTCTCTACTCAACAACAGTCGAAATCGACGACGATGTAAGAGAGGAATACTGGATAAGAATTCGAAACAAGCCGGAATCAAAAGACGTAAAGTCCTTAAAGTGTCCGGGCAAGTACTCCAAGTGAGACTGATACTTTCGTGGACATGGAGCGGGGATGCCATTGCCCCGCGCGTCAATACACAGCGGGCGCACAATGGCTACGACAATTGATCGTCAAAGTTGTTTTGGAGGATTTCAAATGAACAAAGCTCTCTCTCTGTTACTGCTGATCCTGTTGGCGACGCCGTTTGCGGCTGACGCAAGGCAGAGGAAAACGGCCAACGTTGATGCGCAGGCATCGCTGATTGCGATGAAGGACTTCTTTCGGAACCCTGAAAAGACCGCCTTCGCGCTCTCGCCCAATGGCGAGCACCTGGCGTTTATGCAGCCATGGGAGAAACGGCTGAATGTATTCGTGCAGAAGACCGGTTCCGACGCTGCGCCGGTGCGCGTAACGAGCGCGACCGAACGCAACGTCGCCGGCTTCGGATGGAAGGGCAACAACCGAATAATCTTCGTGCAGGACAAGGGCGGCGATGAGAATTATCGGGTCAACGCCGTTAACATCGACGGATCGAACCCGAAGGATCTCACTCCGTTTGAGAAGGTGCGCGCGCAGATCCTCGACGGTCTGGAAGACAACGACGCCGAGATCCTTGTCGAACTCAATAAGCGCGTTCCGCAGGTCTTTGATGTCTACCGCCTCAACGTCAACACCGGCGATATGCAGATGATCGCCGAGAATCCGGGTAACATCACCGGGTGGCAAACCGACTGGGATGGCAAAATCCGACTTGCCACTACGACGGACGGCGTCAACAGCACTCTGCTCTACCGCAAGACCGAAACGGATAAGTTTGCGCCGGTCTTAACTACCAGTTTCAAGGAGACCGCCTCACCGCTGTTCTTCACGTTTGACAATCAATACGTCTACATGGCCACCAATATCGGGCGCGACAAGACCGCGATCGTCAAATATGACGTCGAGAACAAGAAGGAACTCGAAAAGATCTACGAACATCCTGAGGTTGATGTCTCGAATCTGCTTTCGTCCAGGAAGCGGAAGATCATCACCGGAGTGTCGTACAGCACCGAGAAGTCTCACTACCAGTTTTTCGACAAGCAGCGCGAAGCCCTGCAGGGCGACATCGAGAAACGCCTCCCCGGTTATGAGGCGTTCGTCGCCGGCATGAGCAAGGATGAAGACAAGTGTCTTGTGCGCACCTACAGCGACCGCTCTCTGGGCGCCTATTATTTTTATGACCTGAAGACGAAGGCTTTCAGAAAGCTCGCCGATGTGAGTCCCTGGATCAAAGAGAGCGAGATGGCTGAGATGAGACCCATCCGCTACCAGAGCCGCGACGGTTTGACGATTCACGGCTACCTGACCTTGCCAAAGGGGGGCGCGGCGAAGGGTCTGCCTGTCGTGGTCAATCCCCATGGCGGTCCCTGGGCGCGGGACTCCTGGGGCTACAACCCCGAGGTCCAGTTCTTAGCTAATCGCGGCTACGCCGTGTTGCAGATGAATTTCCGCGGCTCTACCGGCTACGGGCGCAAATTCTGGGAAGCCAGCTTC
>JBGPFL010000518.1:0-4635 GCA_041483295.1 Blastocatellia bacterium
CCACCTTGATCTGTACGCCGGCTTCTTTATCGCAAGAGGTTGGACTGGGTCTTGGAGCGCAGGCCGGTGAGAAGCGAATCGGGGAGGTAGTGAAAAGCGGAGGGTTCACTCGTTTCCGGCGCGCCGCGGAGACACCCTTCAATCTGGTGTTTGAAGCCCGACCATAGAACAGAGGTCAGAGGTCAGAAGTCAGAGGTCAGAAGTCAGAGGTCAGTCAGAAGTCAAAGAGGCCAGTTGTCAGTCGCTACGAATGAACTCCTGACCTCTGACTTCTGACCTCGCCTCTTTTCAACAAACGATATCTACGGCCGTGCTTCAAACACCAGATTGAAGGGCGTCTCAGCCGCGCGGCGGAAACGAGTGAACCCTCCGCTTTTCACCACCTCCCCGATTCGCTTCTCACCCGCCTGCGCTCCGAGACCCAGTCCAACCTCTTGCGATAGAGAAGCAGGCGTACAGATCAAGGCCGATGCACCATAAAAGGCTCGCCCTCGAGGATTCAGGTTCTCTTCGATTGAGTCCCCTGCGAACGGCTCTACTATCATCCAGGTGCCATCGCGCTTCAACGACTGCAGGACGTGCGCCGATGCGCCAACGGGGTCTCCCATGTCGTGCAGACAGTCAAAGAACGTCACGAAGTCATAGTCACCGCCCGGATAGTCTTTGGCCTTTGCTACATCGAAGCTCACTCGATCGCTCACGCCTGCTTTTGCGGCAGCATCACGGGCATGCTCGATCGAGGGACCGTGATAGTCGAAACCAATGAAGGTCGATTTTGGGAATGCCTGAGCCATTAGGATCGTTGAAGCGCCGTGGCCGCAACCAACGTCAGCCACTTTCGCACCGGCCTTCAGTTTTGCTTCGACCCCCTCGAGCGGAGGAATCCATGAGCTGATCAGGTTCGCGGCGTAACCGGGTCTGAAGAACCGCTCGGTGCCGCGAAACAAGCCCGGGTCGTGCTCGTGCCACCCGACGCCTTTGCCGGTGCGAAACGCCTCCGCAACTTTAGCCTCAGACTTGATCGCAGCCACCGCAACTTCAAACGCACCAGGCAGGAAGACCGGGCCGTTCTCGTCCAGCGCAAAGGCTTGCTCTTCGGTAAGGTAGTACTTGCCGGCTTCCCTATCATAGTTCACATAGCCGCCTGCTACCTGGCACGCCAGCCACTCGCGCACATAGCGCTCGGTCGTGCTGGTTCGCTCGGCGAGGTCTGTCGAGGTAGACGGTCCCGCTTCGGCAAGCGCCTTGTAAAGGCCAAGCTTGTCGCCTATGACGGACATCGCGGCGTGAAACACCGCGCCAAAATCGTCAAGAAATCGTCCAAGCAACTGGTTCAATTTGTCTTCATCAATTGCCATCCAGGGTTCCTCCAAATACGAAATGCAATGCTGCGTTGCTGAGCACTGCTGATTAATACCAATTGGGCCCATGAAGTCAACCTGCCTGCGAACCTTCTCTCGCATCCCTCGGTTGCTTTCATCCAGTAATCCGCAAGCCAGGTCCAAGAGTGTAGAGCCTCTGCTATAATCGTGACCGCTGCAAAATCATCCCAGTCCTGAAGGCGCGCGAATGAATACACCACCGAATAAGGAAGTCACCGAGTTGCTCCTGGCCGGTAGCGCCGCCCGCAAAGACACGCTCGATGAGATGCAAATTCAACGCGATGAATCAGGCCGCGCCTGATCGGGCAAGCACCGCGACGCACAGGAGAGGCAATGACAGGCACGACACCAAACCAGAGCATGGCCGGCAAGGTGTGTATGGTCACCGGCGCCAACTCAGGGATAGGAAAAATCACGGCGCTGGAGCTGGCAAAACAGGGAGCGACGGTCACGATGGTGTGCCGCAGCCGAGACAGGGGCGAAGCAGCCTCGCGCGAGATAACGGAAATGATAGGCAGCGCCTCGCTCGAGCTAATGGTTGCCGATCTCTCTTCTCAGGCGGCCATACGAAGGCTGGCCGAGGAGTTTCAAAGCAAGCACGATCGTCTCGACGTGCTGGTGAACAATGCGGGCGTATTCGTGCGAAGGCGCTCGATGACCCAGGACGGGATCGAGACCACCTTCGCCGTCAATCATCTCGCCTATTTCCTGCTGACCAACTTGCTGCTTGATGCCATCAAGCGAAGCGCGTCCGCGCGGATCGTGAATGTCTCCTCGAGGGCACACACCTCGGCGACCATTAACTTCGACGACCTGCAGGGCGAGCGTGAATACGGGAGTTGGAGCGCGTATTGCCAGTCGAAGCTCGCTAACATCGAGTTCACATACGAACTGGCGCGAAGGGTTGAAAGCAGCGGGGTGACTGTGAACTGCCTGCATCCCGGGGTGGTCGCAACTGGACTCTTTCGGAACCTGCCGAAGATCCTCCACTTGCCCTTGCGAATCTTCTTGTCGACTCCTGAAAAGGGAGCTGAGACATCTGTCTACCTGGCCGCCTCCCCCGAAGTAGAAGGAGTGACCGGCAAGTACTTCGCGAACAAGAGAGCGGTAGCGTCATCGCCGGAGTCACAGAACGCGGAGAACGCCCGGCGGTTGTGGGAAGTCAGCGAACGGCTGACCGGCTTGAATCCTACCTGAACGCCCCGGGTACGCACGCTTCCAGCGTGCGCGCGCATCCGCAAGCCCGCCCTTGGGTACGCACGCTTCCGGCGTGCACATCCGCAAGCCCGCCCTTGGGTACGCATGCTTCCAGCGTGCGCGCGCACCCGCAAGCCCGCCCTTGGGTACGCATGCTTCCGGCGTGCGCGCGCATCCACAAGCCCGCCCTTGGGTACGCATGCTTCCGGCGTGCACATCCGCAAGGGTCGCACGCTGGAAGCGTGCGTACCCAGGGCCTCTCTTGACATTCACTTCACCCCCCGAAATACTCTGTAGTCACGCTTCATTTCTCGTAAATCGGAAGGAGACAACGATGAGTGTTTCAAAACAGGCCGAACTACTGGTCTTCGAAAAGCTGTATGTCAACGGCCAGTGGGTTGCCCCCGCAGGCACCGGCACCCTCGACGTCATCAACTCGACGACCGAAGAGGTGATGGGCCGCATCCCCGAAGGAACCCCCGAAGACATAAACCGCGCGGTCGAGGCCGCCCGGGCCGCGTTCGAGGGATGGTCGACAACTTCGGTGCAACAGCGCGCGGAACTGCTCAAGCGCATATCCGCGGGGCTGGCGGCTCGGCAGGGGGAGATCGCGGCCATCATCGCAGCCGAAGTGGGAATGGCTCTGCCGCTTGCGACCGCGGTTCAAGCAGGAATGCCTGCGATGGTCATGGGATCCTATGCCAGGCTGCTCACCGAATACTCGTTCGAGGAACAGATCGGGAACTCACTCGTGGTTCGCGACCCGGTGGGCGTGGTCGGTTGCATAACGCCGTGGAACTTCCCTCTTCATCAGGTCGTCACCAAGGTGGCGGCCGCAATGGCAGCCGGATGTACGATTGTTCTCAAGCCAAGTGAGGTCGCGCCGCTAACGGCCTTCATCCTTGCCGAGATCGCGCATGAAGCCGGCCTCCCCGCCGGCGTGTTCAACCTGGTCAGCGGACTCGGTCCTGTCGTCGGAGAAGCGCTGGCTTCACATCCGAATGTCGACATGATTTCGTTTACCGGCTCGACTCGCGCTGGAAAGCGAGTGGCGGAGCTGGCCGCACAAACCGTCAAGCGCGTGGCGCTGGAGTTGGGAGGGAAGTCGGCAAATATTATTCTCGATGATGCAGACCTCGAGAAGGCTGTTCAGGGCGGGGTCGGAAATTGCTACTTCAACTCGGGCCAGACCTGTTCCGCCCACACGCGAATGCTGGTGCCTCGAAGCCGTCACGATGAAGCGGTCAAAATCGCAAAGGCCGCGGCCGAGAGCTTCACCGTCGGCGATCCCCGCCTGGGCAAAGCCAAGCTGGGGCCGCTGATCTCTCACGTCCAACGTGAACGCGTGCGCGGCTACATCAAGAAGGGGATAGAAGAAGGCGCGACTCTTGTGACTGGAGGCGCCGAACCTCCCGACGGCCTCGAGAAGGGTTATTTCGTCAGGCCGACCGTGTTCGCCAATGTGCGAAACGATATGACAATCGCTCGCGAAGAGATATTCGGTCCGGTGCTGTCGATCATTCCTTACGAAGACGAAGACGACGCGGTCCGGATAGCTAACGACACGCCGTACGGATTGGCTGGAGGAGTGTGGTCTTCAGACCCCGAGCGGGCCAAGCGAGTAGCGCGACGGCTGAGGACCGGCCAGGTGGACATCAACGGGGGGAGCTTCAATCCCTTCGCTCCCTTCGGCGGCTATAAGCAATCCGGCAATGGCCGAGAGCTTGGAAGGTACGGGTTCGAGGAATTCCTGGAAACCAAGTCGCTCCAGTTGTGAGGATCGTTTCGCGTTTCGCGTTTGTCGTTTCGCGTTGCCAAGTCCCGGCGCGTAGCACTCTCCCGAAGCGGCGCACGTCGGGGCTGCGATCACGAATCACGCATTACGCGTCACGATTCGGAGCCAGCGTTCAGGATTCATTCTCGTCGTTCTTCTTAATCTGGTGATAGAGCCATGCCTTGGCCAGCTTCCAGTCGCGCAGCACAGTGTTGACCGAAACCTGGAGAACCTCCGCTGTCTCTTCCACGCTCAAGCCGCCGAAGTATCGCATCTCGACTA